>NZ_JBIUCP010000018.1:0-68198 GCF_044538765.1 Acinetobacter sp. ABJ-A23_2 | reverse complement strand
GTTGCTTATATTTTTCAGCCTCTAAAATAATTTTATCATCGCTACTTTTAGTCGGTGATAATGTCTTCGAGTTAATTGCACACCCAGTTAATAACAAGATAGAAGTTAAAATAATGACTCTTTTCATTTATAAAACCAATTTTTTCAATGATTAAAATTTAACATTTTATCGTTTTAAAAACCACCAGACCGGTGGTTTTATACTTAATAGCTATTACTAAATGCAATTTTAGTAAATTTTAAATTTCTGCTAATTTACTGGATTATTTAGTTTAACTATTCAATTTTAATTTTAAGTATTGACTTAAAATGATATTTTATAACGTGAATTAATATTTGAATGCTCAGGCATATCAGCAATATCCTGCTCAGTAAAAATTCCATGCTCAAGTACTTTCGTACCATTAAATGCAGTATTGACTGGGGTAATTGGTGACTTGCTAATATAATTTTCATCAGCTTTTTCCGTCAGTGACGCACAACCTTCTAGCCCACACCCAGCAATAACGACAAATAATAATTTCTTCATTCGGCTCACCCGTTGTTATAAAAATCAAACAATCTAACAAATTATGCTCTGATTGTCACATATTTAAAACGATTAATCTCAGATCAAACCTTTAACAAATCTTAATGAAATGTAAACTAATTTGCATAAAATGTTAAATTGTGTAAAATACCTAAATAATTTAACGATATGTTTTAACTCATGGCCTTTCTACTTTTTTTATTTTTATTATTTACATTCGTGCTTCTTTTAAATGCTCATTACAAACAATAGGAGCATCGATTAGCCTTTCATCTAGGGTGTCCAACTATTTTTTTAAAAAATAATACGCTTTTACAGGCACAATAAATTAATTCTCGTAATCTATAATTTTATAAAAATAAAAAAGCCCGCTTTGTAAGCAGGCTTTACCCTTTTGATTTTTTGCGCTGATCATTCAGGACTTTTTGCTGTTTGTGACAGCGCTCGGATATTACACTTATACTTAAATATTAAAAAGACTAATCTTTTTAAACTGATGTACTTACTCATCAAGTTCTATAGGATCTCCGTCTTCTGGACGAATATGTCGTGTGCCATCATCGGCGGGGTCAACACTAGATCCATCCTTAGTGATCGAGTTATACATTTCATCCTCTTTTTTATCATCTGTGAATTCTTCATCTTCAAAATCAAGAGGCTCGTCATCATCTTCAAAATTTAAAGGCTTTTCTTCATCTATCATGTGAACCATCCTTTTTAAGTTATGTGATTTTATGCTCAATTAAATGTCAGATATATTCAACAGTGAACACACATCATTTATGTAACGAACACTTAAGAAGTATTAAAAGATATAAAATTTAAAGAATAATGTTATTCGAAGTACTTTAAGAATTCCTCAATAACAGGCAAATGGTCAAAACTTTTATGAGCGTTCGCTAACTCCACCCATTCATGTTTTGACTCTATACAAAAATTAAGCTTTAAGTCCGGATTAAATGATTGTTCCAAAAGCCCTAATGGTATCCATATATAGTTTGTACCATTAATTTTATTAGGTACTGGCGAACCACACTGATTACAAAACGACGAGGTAAAACCAGTCTCCTTTTTATAGGTAGCGACATATTCACTTCCAGCTAACCAGTTAAATTGGCTTTCTTTCACTAAAGTAGCCGCATTCGCTCCTGTACCCGTTTGTTTTCGGCATAAACTGCAATGACAGTGGTAAACCGTTTTTATTTCAAGGGATATAGAAAACTTTACTTGATTACATAAACAAGAACCGATGTTACTCATATAATGTATTTAATTCATCACTATGAAATTTCAATAATGACGTTAAATATTTATTATGTATATATTTTTATTGTTTAATATAAAATAAGACCTAAACATTTGATTTAAAATAAATTTAAAAAAAGATATTGATATGTAAAGCTTTTTTGTATTATAAGATCAAATATGATTTTTAATAACACTTGAGTAATTAATAGTCATTGAAATATTGGGAATAAACCTTATATTGAGTACAGGTTCATACCTTTAACTGAGGAAAAGCTCATGAATAAATTATTGGTTGCAGTATTCACTGGAATGGTAACCCTTGCCGGTTTCAGTGCTCAAGCTGCAACACCTGAGCAAGAATGTCAAAAATTGCAAGATGATTACAATTTGATTTATGCATCAAAAGGCTTTTGTTTTAAAGACCAAGATGCTAAAGAAAAATATGGTAATGAAAACTGTCATACGACTAAGCCAAAATTCTCTGATAAAGAGCAGCAACGTCTAGACGCAATTAAAGAACGTCAAAAAGAATTGAAGTGTAAATAGTATTTAAAGGAATAATACATGGCATATGATGATCAAAATATCTTCGCAAAAATTTTACGTGGTGAACTTCCAGCGATAAAACTCTATGAAGATGATCAAGTTCTAGCTTTTATGGATATTATGCCCCAAGCCAATGGTCATGCATTAGTTATTCCAAAAACTCCTGCAGTAACTTTACTTGATTTACCGCCTGAAGCGGCAGCCTATACCATTCAGATCGTGCAAAAAATTGCGCAAGCAATGGAAACTGCACTCAATCTTGATGGAATTGTACTCATGCAATTATCAGGTGCTGCTGCTGGACAAACTGTCCCTCATGTTCATTTTCACCTAATTCCGACAAATGTTCACCAACTTGGTAAACATGCTGCACAATTAGGTGATCAAGATAAAATCAAGGCTTTAGCTGAAAAAATTAAAGCAGCTCTTTGATTTAAAGACTTAAAAGCGGAGCTTCGGCTCCGCTTTTTTATTTAAAAAGTATAATAAAATCAAAAGAAAATAAAATATTTCTAATTTTTAATTGTCATAAAACTGTCATTTCCTCTTCACTCCACTGTCACAAAGTTTACAGATACTTCTTAGCAAGTTGGTGAGCTTCTGTAACTTTTTGTACACAAGTCAACTACAAAATAATTAGTTAACAGGCATGTGCCATTTTTAAAATACTTTTTGGAGAAATCTCAATGAAGAAATTGCTACTCGCTGCCGCAGTTGCAACTTTGAGCGTAAACGCGGTGCAAGCAGCGCCAACTTTGTATGGCAAACTGAATGTTTCTATTAACCAAGTTGACAATAAAAATTTCGATGGGAAAAGTGACGTTACTGAAATTAACTCAAACGCTTCTCGCATTGGGGTGAAAGGCGAAGAAAAATTAACTGACAAGCTATCTGCTGTTTATTTAGCTGAGTGGGCAATCTCTACTGATGGTTCAGGTTCTGATAGTGATCTTAGCGCTCGTAACCGTTATATCGGTTTAAAAACTGAGGGCGTTGGTACATTAAAAGTAGGTAAATACGATTCTTACTTTAAAACTGCTGCTGGTAACAACCAAGATATCTTTAATGACGATACACGTTTAGATATTACTAATATCATGTATGGTGAAAACCGTTTAGATAACGTAATTGGTTTTGAATTAGACCCTAAATTATTAGCTGGTATAACTTTCAACATCATGGCTCAAACTGGTGAAAGTACTACTGATAATAAACCTGGTGAAACTGGTAAAGACAGTAAAAATAATAGTTTTGACTCTGTATCAACTGCGCTTGGTTATGAAAACAAAGACCTTGGCTTAGCAATTGCTGCTGCAGGTGACTTTGGTATTAAAGGTAAATATGCGGCTTATGGTCTGAAAGATATTTATACAGATGCTTACCGCGTAACAGGCTCTTATGACATCGCAAAAACAGGTCTAGTAATTGGCGCTTTATGGCAACATGCTGAACCTACGGATGAGTTGACTGCATATGGTCAAACATACAAAGCAGATGGATCAGTTGACAAGGCTGGTAAAGCTTACCGTGATTTACAAGAAGAAGCTTATTCAATCACAGCTGCTTATAAAATCCCGAATACTAAACTTAAAGTGAAAGCAGAATATTCTTCTGCTGAAACACAAGTAAGTGGTTTAGCAGATCGTACAATTGACTTGTACGGTGTAGGTCTTGACTACCAAATCAACAAACAAGCTCGCTTCTACGGCATTGTTGCTCAACAAAAACGTGATTGGTTGAGTGATAACGACAAACAAACTGTTGTTGGTACTGGTATCGAATATAACTTCTAATCAGTTACATTCAATTCAGATAAAATAAAAGGGCTTCTGCCCTTTTATTTTATTGTGCTGACTAAAAAAGCCGATATGAAAATTATCGGCTTTTTTAAATTTATATCTTATTTTAAGAAACCACTTACCAGATTCATCACATTTTGAATGTCTTGATTAGCTTCTTGGTGGTCTGTACTATCACCCTGAGGTGTTAAAGAATCAATAACCTGCGGTAAGACAGAAGCTATCGCACCATAAACTTGTTCTTTTGGCGCTTGAGCCTGCTGGGCAACTTGTTCAATATCTGCTGGGTTAAATAGGCTTTGTAATTGTTGAGTTGGAACTTCACTATTACTTTGATTTGGGTCAACCCAACTTTGAACTTGACTGCCTAAACCAGCTCCTTTTAACTTTTCTAAAGCAGCCTGTAAACCGCCTTGTTGCTGCACCCAACCTAAGATTAAAGGTACAACTGCAATTAATAAACTTTGTACGCCACCACCTGCTTGAGGCGCATTGTTGTTACCAGTCACTTGTCCCAATACAGAACCTAATACTCCACCCAGACCGCCTTGAGCACTAGAAGAATTATTACCACCCATTTGTCCTAATACAGAACCTAAAATACCGCCTAAACCACCTTGGCCTGATGCTTGCTGGTTCCCACCTAAAGCTTGTTGAGCCAAAACTTCTACAATGTTGCTTAAATTTGTCATGTGTAACTCTTATGTATGGTTTATACATGAGCATACGCGTTTTTCTGTTAAGACAGCAAAAGCGAAATTGTTAAATTTTGAAAGAGATTTAATGGCCCTTTACCAGCGGAATTTATTCCAATTTTCCGGGTTTGCCCAAAACTTTGAGTTAAACCAGTCTGGAACATGTTTATAGGTCAAGATGTTAAATTGCCATAAAGCGAAATCACTATCATGTGAAGTTTTATCAATGAGTTGCGTGAAACCTAAAGAACGTAATAACTGTTCATCACTGCGTTTGCTTACTACAACAATTCGTTTTGCTAATAAATCTCTTAACTTTACTAATAATTGTGATTTTTGCACATCGCTAATGTTTTGCATTTCATCTGTATCAAACAATACAAAACCCAAATCATAACGCTGAGTAAAAGGCAGACTTAAAAGCTCAGTTACGGTAAAATAGTGCCATTGAATTGCGTTATTCTGGTCAATTTTCTGGCCAATACAAAGTGCAGTATGAATGGGCTGTTCGTTTGATAAATCGTCTAGCATAGAAGTGATGACATTTTGTTCAGCCATAACTGCAACCCTTAATTGAAAGATGTGAGTTTAAACTTTATGGAACTACAAGGCATTTGCCATAAAATGCATGCAGGCCTAAAAGATGCTAGTGTAACTGATCAACAGACAACCAAGGCAAATGTTGAATACAAATTTGTATTAGACCGTTCAGAAATTGATCTTCCTTTTAATTTAGGACAAGAACTAGAAATCGAATGGACAGGTAATATTTATTGCACATCTTGTGGCACCAAAACACCGAAGTCTTATTCTCAAGGTCACTGCTTTAAATGTTTTAAAACAAAAGCTGAATGTGACCTTTGCATTATGAAACCTGAAACATGCCACTACCACTTAGGTACATGTCGTGAAGATGACTTTGCCCATAATGTGTGTTTCCAACCTCATATTGTATATTTGGCAAACTCAAGTGCTCTAAAAGTAGGTATTACTCGTGTTAGTCATATGCCAAGTCGTTGGTTAGATCAGGGTGCAACTCAAGCCTTACCTATTTTAAAGGTTGGATCACGCCGTTTATCTGGTCAGCTTGAAACCATGTTTGGTTCTTTAATTGCTGATAAAACTGACTGGCGTAAACTCCTAAAGGGTGAAGCTGAACCTTTAAATATGGTTGAACAGCGTGATCAGTTAATTGAAGAATTTGCACCTAAAATTCAATCTATTCGTGAAGAATTTAGTCAAAACCTTGAATTTAACGAAACGGTTGAACTACTAGAAAATGAATTGCCACGTGAGTTTGTTTATCCAGTTGAACAATATCCTGAGAAAATTAAATCTTTAAACCTAGATAAAACACCAAAAATTCGTGGTGTATTACAGGGTATTAAAGGCCAATATTTAATTTTTGATATTGGTGTTATCAATATCCGTAAATATACAGGTTACGAGCTGATCGTACGTGCATAAGTAAGTTTTAAAGCCCCTAAAATGGGGCTTTTTAATCAATGTACTTAAGATAATCTGTTTCTAAATAGCCAAGCTGCCAAAGGTAAAGTGACCAGTCCAAGTATAATCATTGGAATAAAGTTGAATTTGACTTGTGCAAAGCTTGCTCCCTCCAAATAAACCCGTTGTACCAAGTTAATTCCAAACCTTAATGGATTTGCGTACGTTGCTATTTGCAATGCTTCCGGCATGTTTTCTACAGGAGTTAATAAACCTGAAAGCAACATCAAAGGCATAATCAATAAAAAAGTAAAAAGCATGGCTTGTTGCATATTTAAAGACAATGCTGAAATAGATAAACCCACCCCAACTACAGCAATATTAAAACTCAATAAACCAAAATAAAGCAGCCCAATAGAGCCATTCATAGGAATTTTAAACCAGAACAAAATAATCAATAAAATAATAGTTGACTGCATCAAGCCTACAAAAATTGGCGGTAAGGCTTTACCAATCATAATTTGTAATGGTGTATACGGTGTCACTAATAACTGATCAAATGTACCTTGCTCACGTTCACGCGCAACTGATAAAGCGGATAAAAGTAATGTTTGCATCATACTTAATGCTGCAATTAATGAAGGCATGAGGCTCCATCGCGACTCTTGATTTGGGTTGTACCATGTTCTTGTTTCAAGGCTAATCGGCAAAGCTGAGTTAAATTTTTGCTGATTAAACTGACCAATTATCTTATTTAGATATGAACCAGCTACAACAGCAGTTGATGAGTTCCTGCCATCAACAATCACCTGTATAGATGAACTTTGGTTGTTATTTAATTTGTCTTCAAAGCCGGATGGTATCGTAATTACAACCAGTGCCTGACGATTATCAATAACTTGTTTGATTTGATCGGTATATTCAAGTGTTGCAACACGCTTAAAAATACCAGAGCCATCTAATTTTGAGATGAGTTCATGTGAGATCTGCCCATTGCTCTGATCTAAAATTGCATAATCCACATGGTTAACATCATAAGTAGCAGCATAACCAAACAAAAGTGCCTGCATCAGTGCGGGTACAAATAGAATGACTCTATTTGCAGGGTCACTAAAAATGGTTAAGAATTCTTTTTTGACCAAAAAACTTAAATGTTTTAGCCAAATGATTAGTTGCTGCCACATAACTTTATCTCAACCGTTTTTTCAGTGAAAAGTTCACAGCACATATCAAAACAACGATATATCCCAACAGAAAACCGCACTCTTTGAACCATAACTTCCAATCATCACCTCCCATAAATAAGGTTTTAATTAAAATCATAAAATGTGTAGCTGGAAGCAACTGACTAATAATTTGCACAACTAAAGGTAAGTTACGGGTATCAAAAACAAACCCAGAAAGCATAAGTGCGGGCATAAAACTTGCCAATAAGGCAATTTGACTCGCCTGAAACTGACTTTGGGCAAAGCCTGATATAGTTAAACCAAGTAATAACGAAACGATTAAATACAGAAATGAAGCCGACAAAATTGAAAATAATGAACCACGCATAGGTACTTCAAAAATAAAATATGCAGCAACAATACAGATCACGATATCAATCATGCCAACCACCACATAGGGAATCAGTTTTGCTAATACAATTTCAAATGGCCGTACAGGCGTAACAAATAAAGCTTCTAGAGTTCCCCGTTCCCTTTCACGGGCAATAAGTAAACCAGTTAAAAATGCGCCAATTAAAGTTAAAATGAGCACCATTAAGCCAGGGACTAAAAACCAAGTACTGTTACCAGATTCGTTAAACCATATTCTTTGTTCAATATTAACGGTGCTTGACGTTGCTAATATTTGACCACGATCAACTTGTATAGACGGTGCGGTAGATAAAGCACCTGCAACATAACCTTCTAAGGCTGTTGCTATGGTGGTGGATGTACCATTTAATAATAGTTGAACCTTGGCATTACCTTGCTGCGCCTGACTGGCAAAATCTGAAGGAAAATGCAAAATGGCATCAATTTTGCCATCTCGAATGGCCTGCTCTGCTTCAGGCAAATTATGAAAATTTTGACTTGTTAAATATCGTGAGCCATTTAAACCAGCTAAAGCCTGATTGATCTGTGGTGAAAACTGATCAACAACAACGCCGACTCGGGCCTGATTTAAGTCAAAGGAAAGTCCATAACCAAACAGTAGAATTAAAATAACAGGCAAAACCAGACCAATCCCGAGGCTGCTTTTATCACGAATGAGCTGCTTAGTTTCTTTACGAACTAATGCTGTTAGCCGATTCCAAAATCCAAAGCTCATTGTAGACCTCCTAACCAGCTTGCCTTAACGCGCGTGCTTGTTCCACAATTGCTATAAAAGCCTCATTCATGTCAGCAATATGTTTATCTTTACTTGCCAATTTACGGACTTGTTGGGGAGACCCTAAGGCCAATAACTTTCCAGCATCTTGTATGGCAATGCGGTCACAATATTCTGCCTCCTCCATAAAATGCGTCGTAATAATGATGGTAATGCCCTGATTTGCCAGTTCACCAATGCTGTACCAAAATGATCGCCGTGCAAGCGGGTCAATTCCACTCGTGGGTTCGTCTAAAAATAAAATTTCTGGTTCATGTAATAGTGCAGCAGCCATAGATAGTCGTTGTTTATACCCACCCGGTAAATCACCACTTTTGCTATGAGGATTTAAATCGTATTGCTGTAAGGCTTTATCAATTTGTTGATTTAGTTTTTTGCCAGATAACCCATATGCTCCACCAAAAAACTTCAAGTTTTCTAAGACAGTTAAATTGCTATACAGTGCAAATTTTTGAGAGACATAGCCTACTTTGGCTCTTGCCTCAGCACGAGCTGTCCGTAAATTTTTACCAGCAACTTCTAGATAACCACTACTTGCTGGTAGTAACCCACATAACATTCGAAATGTTGTCGTTTTACCCGCGCCATTGGGCCCAAGTAATCCAAATATTTCACCACGTTGTACAGTAAATGAAGTATTGGCAACGGCAGTAAAATCTCCAAAAGTTCGGACTAAATCTTTAACTACAATGATAGGTTGCTCTGATTTCAAATTATTGTTTTGTTCTAATTGAAAAGCTTGCTCAGAAATAGATATAGGTTTTGATTGCTTTTGAGTCTGCTGTAACAACAGCATAAATGCATCTTCAAGTTCTGCTAGTCGCACATTGGCTCTTAGCCCTTCAGGTAAAGTATCGGCTGATAGCTCTTTTTGACGACTAATAAAGTTGACTTGTTCACCCTTTGGAACAGCATCGATAATCTCTATATGGTTATCAAGTAACTGGGCTTGTAAGGCCCGAGCTTTAATTTGTTCTGAAAGTTTTATTTTCCATGTTTGTCCATGTGCTATTTCTTTTAATTGTTCAGGTGAACCTTGTTTTAAAATTTTGCCTTCGTGCATGATATACACGTAAGCACATTTTTCTGCTTCATCCATATAAGCAGTACTTATAATTACGCTTAAGTTTTCTTCCTGAACAAGTTGTTCAATAATGATCCACAAATCCCGTCTTGATAAAGGATCCACCCCAACACTAGGCTCGTCAAGTAAGAGCAATTCTGGGGACCGAACTAACGTACATGCCAGCCCTAGTTTTTGTTTCATCCCACCAGAAAGTTGGCCTGCTAGTCGCTCAGTGAATTGAGTAAGATCCGTTATTTCCAATAACCGCTTAAACCTTTGCGCCCGTACATCCTTTGGAACACCATGTAAGTCGGCATATAAATCCAAATTCTCTTGTACACTTAAGTCTTCATAGAGTCCAAAGCGTTGTGGCATATAACTAATACGGTCTTGTATAGCTTGCGGATTTTTACTTACGTCAATTCCAAGTACATTTAATGAACCAGAAGTGGCTTTATATAGTCCTGCAATTAATCTTAATAAAGTTGTTTTTCCCGAACCATCTGGACCAACTAAAGCTGTAAGCTCTCCTTGGTTAATTTGCATATTCAAATCAACAATTGCACTAATATCTTCTGCCTTATTATTCTCAGCCTTAAAAGTCATGAATAAATTTTTAACTTGAACCACTACTTTTTCATCAGTCATGAGCTTTCTCACCTGAAGCAAGTGGTACCTTTACAGTCACAGGTTGACCCATTTTCAATTGATCATTCGGATCATTTACATACACCCTAACCTCATAAACCAATGTTGTTCTAATCTCTTCGGTTTGTACTGTTTTAGGGGTGAACTCAGCCACTGAAGATATATAGCCAATTTTTCCATTAATGCGCTGATTAGGATCAGAATCACGAATAACTTGGGCCGTGCCACCCATTTTAATAGAGCTTAAATCTTGTTCGTTTACATACACACGAATCCATTTTGGATCTGTTAAAGCCAATGTATAAACGGCCTTTTGCGCAGTTGTCATATCGCCAACTTCTTGTAACCGCGCTCGTACCACTGCATTTACAGGAGACTTTAGTTCAGCTTGAGTAAGGTTATAGTTAATTAGATCTAAATTAGCCTTAGTTACTTCATACTGTGCTTTGGTCGCTTCACGATCTTCTTTTCTAGCACCTTTAATGATCAATTCTAAATTAGCTTGTCTTTCACGGACCGCTGCCTCGGCACTATCTTTATTACTTTTGGCATAGTCTAGCTCTTGTTGGCTAATGGCCCGACCATCCGTACTACTTACCAAAATTTGTAAGCGTTGCAAATTTTTGTTGGTTTTATCAAGCTCGGCTTGGGCAGATGCAAGTTGTGCTTTTGCTTGACTAATTTCTTCTGGGCGAGCTCCCACATCTTGTTTAACAATTGCCTCTTGTTGAGCTTTAAGTTGTGCTTGAGCTTGCTTTGCCTGAATGTGTAGTGCATTGGTATTAAGAGCCGCTAGTACTTGCCCTGCTTTAACTTTATCGCCCTCTTGAACTAACAGTTTCTCTATACGACCAGACTGTTCAAATGCAAGTGAAACTTGGCGAATATCAACATTTCCATATAAAGTTAATAAATTATCTTTTTGATTTTTATTATTATATTTCCATGCCCCAAAGCCGATGATAACCACAGCTATAACAACCAAGACGACGGCAATCACTTTTTTATTCATCTTATTAGCCTTCTTATTAAATTCAAATTTTATTAGTTTAAATTCAATTTAAATTAAAATTACTCCAATCTTTGAATAAAAGATATACTTTTATGGTGAGTGAAAATTAGGGTTAAACATGTCCAGATCTAGACGAAGTGATGGTGACTTAACCAAGTCTAAAATTATTGAGGCAGCAGGACCTTTAATTGCCCAATATGGTTTTCAAAGACAGCGAACAAAACAATTGCTAACGCTGCGAATGTCGATTTGGCTGCAATTAATTATCACTTTGATGGTCGAGACGGGCTATATCAAGCTGTGTTAGTGGAAGCTCACGCTCACTATCTAGATGAAAAATATTTACTAGAACTTGTTGAAAGCACTCGGTCACCAGAACAAAAGCTAAGCTTATTACTTGAGACCTTGCTGCATAAGTTAACTGAAAAAGATGTTTGGCATGGCAAAGTCTTTATTCGTGAACTCTTTTCACCTTCTGAGCATTTATTAAATTTTATTGAATTTGCAGGTATGAGAAAATTTTTTCTTATTCGTAAGCTCATTAGTCAAGTTGCTGGTTTAGATGAAAATGATCCAGCTGTTTTGCCTTGTATTTTAAGCGTGATGACACCTTGCATGATGCTCATTATTGCTGGACCAAATGCTCAAGCACCTGAGCCGCTTAAAAATATTGCCCAGATGCCATTACACGGTTTAGTTGAACATTTTAAGAAATTTTCTTTAGCTGGCTTAAAAGCAATTAGCCAAGCAAATATTAAAAATTAGCTATTTAAACATTGCAGAATTGCCTGTACTGGATCTTCTGTATTTCCAGAAATAAGTTGTTTATGCATGGTTAAATGTTGCATCACTTGAATTTGAGCTGTCTCAACATTCATTAGTTTTTCTATTTCACTTGCTAAATGTTCTGGTGTGGCATCAGCTTGAATCAGCTCTTCAATGACTTTCTTACCCGCAATAATATTAGGCAAAGAATAGTAAGGAATTTTCACCAAAAGCTTAGCAATTATATAGGTCAACCAATGCAATTTATAGAAAGTGACCATTGGTCTATGCATTAACATGGCTTCTAATGTTGCAGTTCCAGAAGCTAAAGCAATAATATCACTTGCATTCATGACCATACGGCCAACTTTTGATTCGCTGTCTGTATTTTCTAAAATATGAATTACAGTTTTCAAATTAGGTGCTAATTGTTCAACACCCTGCTCAATCTGTTGTTTTCGTGCATCGTTAATCGCAGGAATTAAAAATTGAATATCAGGATATTTCTTATGCAGAATATTGGCAGTTCCAAGCAACATAGGCAAAAGTCGTTCTACCTCACCTTTTCGGCTGCCTGGTAATAACGCAATATGTTTTTGATTTTCATTAAGACCTAATTGCTGTTTGGCAATTTGGATTGGATTTTCAAGTGGCAATTGTTTGGCTAATGGATGACCTACAAATGCTGCTGGAACTTCATATCGTTCATAAAAAACTTTTTCAAAAGGAAATAAACAAAGTACTAAATCTATGCTCTGCTTAATGCCATGAACACGTCCTTGGCGCCACGCCCAAACAGATGGACTGACATATTGAACTGTTTTTATTGGAAGATTCTTTTCCTTAATACTTTTCGAAAGTCTAAGATTAAAATCTGGTGCATCAATACCAATAAATATATCAACTGGATGCTGAGTCCATTGGTTAATTAGACCATCCCGCACAGCGAATAGCTTTTTTAAGTCTTTTAATACCTCAACAATCCCCATTACAGACAGAGTTTCCATTGGGTAATAACTGTTAAAACCTTCAGCAATCATTTGGGGTCCACCAATTCCTTCAAACTCAGCATCGATTCCTTGCTCACGGAAACTACGCATGAGTTTCACACCCAGTGTATCTCCAGAAACTTCCCCAACCACAATGCCTATTTTAAGTTTTCGATTTGCCAAGGCGAGTTACCCAAAAATTAGAAATAATGCATTCTAGCATAGAGGCTTATTAATCTTGAACTTGCTAAATACATGTGGCTATAGCCAATGAAAGCACACCACAATCTAAAATTACATTCATGCCCTATCTTTTAATCTAAATTAACAATGTGATTTGAATTGTAGCTTAGATTTACAAATAATAAAATAAATGAGAATTATTTACATTATCTTTACTATTATGACCATCCCACCTCGACCATTTAAACTTTCTGTAATCGCCTGCGCGATTTGTTATGTAAATCTCACTTATGCTCAAGACGCAGATATACAAGCTTTGCAGACGATTCAAGTTAAAGCGACAAGTACAGAACAATCTTCTGAACAAACCAAAGCATATAATGTTAAAAACTCGAGTAGCGCAACCAAGCTTAATATTGAGGCTAAAGAAACTCCTCAAACTATTAATGTCGTTACTCGTCAACAAATTGAAGACTTTGGTCTTACCAGCACCCGAGATGTTCTAAACAATACACCTGGGGTAACAGTAACCAATCAGGAAACAGAGCGAACTACTTATATGGCTCGTGGCTTTGAGATTTCAAATATATTGACTGACGGCGTAGGTTTCCCCCTCTCTGGTTATAACTATAACAATACCAATCCTGATACTTATTTTTATGATCGTGTAGAAGTCGTTAAAGGTGCTGACTCTTTAACGAACGCATTTGGTGACCCAAGTGCAACCATCAACAATATTCGAAAGCGTCCAACTCAAGAATTTCAAGCAAGCGGCGGTGTAAGTTATGGGTCTTGGGATACTCAGCGTTATGAAGCAGATGTATCTGGCTCAATTCTACCGAGTGGAAAAGTCCGTGGCCGTATTATGGGTTATGAGCAAACTGGTGATTCTTACCTTGACCGATATTCTTCAGAAAAAAATGGTTTCGCTGGTATTGTTGAAGCTGATTTAACAGATACCACGTTACTTACCGTAGGTTATAGCCAAGAAAAAAATAAACCGAATGCAAACAACTGGGGTGCTCTACCTTTATTGGATGCCAACGGCAAACAAATTTCTTATGATCGCTCATATAACCCAAACCCTGACTGGGCGCATTGGGATAATGAAACACAAAATGCTTTTGTTGAATTAAAGCAAAAAATTAATGAAAAATGGGCAGCTAAACTGACTTATAACTATCTGGATAACAAGCATAATAGTCGCCTCCTTTACTATTATGGTTATCCAAAAGCTGATGGTTCAGGAGTGTCTTTGACACCATGGGGTGGTCAAGAGCATCAAGAACAACATGCTGTAGATTTTAACCTTGAGGGAACTTATAAGCTCTTTAACCAAGAGCATGAAGCAACTTTAGGCTATAACTATGTACGTAGTCGTCAGCACGATAAACAATCTACAGGAACAATTAACGACAGTAATGTTATCAATTCGACCACTACAAATTGGGCCAGCTGGACGCCTCAATCTATAACGTGGTCAGATTTCACGGAAGCCGCGAACTATACGCAAAATATAGATTCAGTCTATGCTGCTACACGTTTACATCTTAATGAAGATTTAAAACTTTTACTTGGTGCAAACTATGTGAGAGCCGAGAGTAAGGGCGAAAGCTATGGTTCACCCATGGCATATAGTGAGAGTAAAGTTTCACCCTATGCTGGCTTAACCTATAACTTTACGCCTGAATATACAGGTTATATGAGTTATACCTCAATTTTCCGTCCACAAACTGGTATTGATCAAGATACCAACCAGGCTTTAAAACCTGTTGAGGGTAAAAGTTATGAAATGGGGGTAAAAAGCTCGTGGTTAGATGACCGTTTAACCGGCACTCTTTCAGTATTTAAAACCGAACAAAACAATTACCCACTACGTAACTCGGACGGAAATCCACTTAATCGAAAAGTACCAACCAGTGATTTAGAGTCACAAGGTGTAGAAGTCGGCTTATCTGGTCAAATCACTGATAACGTCAATCTTGCTTTTGGCTATGCTCAATTTAGTATTAAAGATATTAAAAATGGTGGTGAAGCGAGAACGTATAATCCGAACCAAACCCTTAACTTGCTGACGACCTATACACCATCAGTTTTACCTAAGCTAAAAGTTGGTGCAGGCTTACAATGGCAAGACGCCGTGAAACTGTATGACTCGACAGCAAACAGCACCATTAAACAAGATTCTTATGCTTTGGTGAATTTAATGGCGAGCTATGAAGTGAATGACCACATTACGCTTCAAGCCAACGGTAATAATATTTTCGATAAGAAATATTTATATAGTTTCCCTAATGGTCAAGGCTTTTATGGACCCTCAGCTAACTATACAGTTGCTGTAAAGTTTAAATATTAATCGCACAGCCAACTCCAGTTTAGGCGTTGGCTTTCTTTTTATTTTTTTATGTGCCAGTAAAGATGTCCAAAACTTTAAACCTCCCTATGTCATATCGCATAAAAGTTTTCTATCGATTCTTAGTCGTTTTCGGTATGGGTTATGCCTGTATGGCTTATTTAAGTCTTGGTCTTACTGGCATTTTTCATTTGACTCTAGACAAACCTGAAGCCATTTATTTGGCAGCATTTATCTCTATTTTGTTTTATGTACTTTTCGTGCTTTTAGGTTTCTGCATCCAATCATTATGGAAATTGACTGGACTATCAATTGCGCTATGCGCCCTTTTCTTTTTTGTGACACGGATGGTGAGTTATGCATAAAGGTATACGCCAATCTATGGCATGGCTCCACTCATGGACTGGCTTAATATTTGGATGGCTCGTATTTACTATTTTTTTAATGGGTAGTTTGTCGTATTACCGCCATGAAGTTAATTTGTGGATGCAACCACAACTTGCACAATATGAAATAAAACAAGATGTAGCAATTAAAACGGCATATCAATACTTACAGAAACACGCTCCAGATGCCAAATCTTGGTATTTAACTGTTGCTACCGTAGAAAGCCCCGTTAACACCATGTATTGGGAAAAATCTGACGGTGGTTATGGAAATGCCACACTCGATGCAAACACAGGTCAACAACTAAAACTTTCGGTAACCGAAGGTGGTGACTTCTTTTATCGTTTCCATTATCAACTTTTTGGTGTTCCGATATTAATTGGACGGCTAGTTGTATCTTTAGCAGCTTTTATTATGTTGATCGCCTTAGTCTCGGGCATTATTACCCATAAAAAAATCTTTACCGATTTTTTTACCTTACGCACCTTTAAGTCTCAGCGTTCATGGCTAGATTTTCACAATGTATCATCTGTTCTTGCATTACCATTCTTTTTGACTATTACTTTTACAGGCTTAGCTATTTTCTTTTATTTATATCTACCTTGGGGAATGCAAAAACTCTATCCAGAGAATCCATATCAATATTTTACAGAAATTCGCACAAAGACTGTCTCTGAGAACCAATCGATTCAACCTGCTCAAAACTTAGCGATTGAGAAGTTATTGAGTCAAGTTCAGCAACGTTGGGGAAATCAAACTTTAGAAACTATGAGCGTTAAAAACCCAAATACTAATCAGGCTCAAATTACGTTTATTCAGCAAGAAGATCGCTCTATTACCCGTAATCAAGCACAAATCACCCTAGACGCTACAACCGCTAAAGTCTTAAGTGATACGCGTAATCATAGTGCCGTTGCCACACTTTATGCGGGAGTATATGGTTTGCACATGGCAACTTTTGCTCAACCTTTACTTCGCTTAGGATTGTTTTTTTCTGGCATTTTAGGTTGTGTGATGATTGCGTCTGGCTTATTACTTTGGAGCCTTAAACGCCAACTTCAAAATAAAAATACTAAGTTTCATTTCGGGCATTATTTAGTTGACCGTTTAAATGTTGCCACATTTGTAGGCTTGCCTTGTGCAACCATTGCTTATTTATATGCAAATCGATTATTTACCATCACCACAACTACAATCAATTATGAAATTTATAGCTTCTTTTTAGTGTGGCTGATGAGCTTAGTTATTGCCTTAATCACTAAAACGCAGCATTTGTGGCGAACTCAACTGAGTATTTTTATTCTGCTTTGTATTGCACTTCCAATCTTAAATCTAAGCTATTTATTCAAATATGATTACATTCAAAGCCTCAGCGACTATTGGATCTTTGTGCGTATAGACGTATTTTTATGGATATTTGCAGCTTTGGCACTTTTCATATTCTGCAAAATTAGACCTATTCAGCATAAAGCTACAGAAAAAATTCAAAAAAAGCTGAATAAGTTAAATATTGAGGTGAATTCATGATGATCTTTGTTTTTGTCCTGACTTTGCTGGGTATGTATTTATTATTCATATCTAGCGAGAAATATCGATCACCGAAATCAACGGGTCATTTCAAATCGTTGGCTCAAAAATATTATTCATTTTTGAGGATATCGGCCTTTTTACTATTTGCGTTGAGCGGGTTTATTCTCATCAAAAAATATGGTTTTTCAATTGGTTTTGTCAGCTGGTGGATCTTTGCAACACCCCTTACTTTTTTACTCATACTTTGGCTTAACCCATTGAGAGCTTTGAAATCATCATCCAAGTCATGAATTTGAATAAAACTTCATCAAAATAGGCATATTTTTGATTGCTTAGCGTTTTTTTGCATAAGTAAATCATTATTCATGACAACTGTTTATCTCTAAAAGGAATAAGATATCTGCGTTTCGTGATAAGTGGCGATAAAGATGTCTGGTGCTTTTGAATTTATCTTAGCGGGTATGTTAGTTGGTTTCTGTGTAGGGATTACAGGAGTTGGTGGTGGGTCATTAATGACACCAATTTTAATTGGTCTTTTTAGAATTGAACCTCATATCGCAATTGGTACCGATTTACTTTATGCCGCAATTTCAAAGTTCTGTGGATCAATGGTTCACGCAAAAAAACTCAATATTGTGTGGCCTATCGTTTTATGGCTAGCAGTCGGTAGTATTCCTGCATCTTTCGGTACTGCTTGGGTATTGGAACATTATTTAAGTCAGTCAACACACTATAAAGCCGTTTTAACAATGGTTTTAGGCTTTATGCTGACCTTGACTGGTGTTTCTATTATTTTCCGTTCTCGTATTGAAAAGTTCTTCAGTAAATTCCGAAATAAAGAAATTACTCATGCTGAAAATGAGCAATTAGCTGTTCAAAACAAGCGTACCTATATTGTCATTATGGGCATCATTTTAGGTGTATTCGTAACCTTATCGTCTGTTGGTGCTGGTGCCTTTGGTATTATGGCACTTGTGATTATGTTCCCGAACTTACCAATGATTCGAATTATTGGGTCAGATGTAGTACATGCCGTATTACTTACCCTAGTTGCTGGTCTTGGACATATGAGTGCGGGTAACGTCGACTTTATGCTACTTATGTGGTTATTGGTGGGTTCTATTCCGGCAATTATTATTGGGACATTAATTAGCTCTCGTATGCCGGAACGCTTAATCCGAAAAATTCTAGGGATTACCCTATTTGCCCTCGGTGTTAACTTTATGGTTCACCCAGTCAAAGCCAAACCAAAAGCAGCTGTGGTACAACAACAAGCAGTAGTTGCCGAAAAAACAAGCAACTCGACTGAAAGATAGTAAAATCAATAGGATTTTTCCAAACTGAAATACCATGAGATGTAGCATTTTCATAATTATTTCATGGTATATTCAGTACACAAAACAACCTTTAGTATGATCGAACCAGTGACAGCAATGACTACACATTCAAATTCCGTTTCCAAGCCAGATATCGACGACGTTAATATTAAAAGCATCCAAACTCTTGTAACACCTGCCGAGCTTAAGTCAGAACTTCCTTTATCTGATGTTGCTTCACAAACTGTTCTAAAAGGTCGCGAAACTATTCGTAATATTTTAGATGGTTCAGATAAACGTTTATTTGTCGTTATTGGTCCTTGCTCTATTCATGATCCAAAAGCTGCTCACGAATATGCTGACCGCTTAAAAGCGTTAAGCGAAAAGGTTAAAGATACTTTATATCTAGTTATGCGTGTTTATTTTGAAAAACCACGTACAACAATTGGTTGGAAAGGTCTAATCAATGACCCAGATATGAATGACTCATTTAACATCGAAAAAGGTTTACGTATTGGTCGTAAGCTTTTGCTTGAGTTAAATGAAAAAGGTTTACCTTGTGCAACAGAAGCACTTGACCCTAACTCGCCACAGTACTACCAAGATTTAATTTCATGGTCTGCGATTGGTGCACGTACAACAGAAAGCCAAACTCACCGTGAAATGTCTTCTGGTCTATCATCACCAGTAGGTTTTAAAAATGGTACAGATGGCGGTTTAACTGTTGCAACCAATGCCATGCAATCTGTTAAATATGGTCACAGTTTCTTAGGTCTTAACGAAGACGGTCAGGTTTCAATCATTAATACAAATGGTAACCCTTATGCGCACGTTGTATTACGTGGTGGTAATGGTAAGCCGAACTATGACGCAGGCTCTGTTGCAGAAGCAGAAAATGCTTTAGCAAAAGCAAAAGTTAGCAATAAAATCATGATTGATGCGAGTCATGCTAACTCAAATAAAGATCCGTACTTACAACCACTTGTTCTTAAGAACATTACTGAACAGATTTTAGATGGCAATAAGTCAATCGTAGGTATTATGGTTGAAAGTCACCTAAAAGGCGGCCGCCAAGATATCCCTGAAAATCTTTGCGATTTAGAATATGGTAAATCAGTAACTGATGGTTGTATTGACTGGGAAACTACTGAAAAGACATTGCTTGAAATGCATGAAGCTTTAAAAGAAGTTTTACCAAACCGTTAATTCATCTTTTTAAGATTGAAAATTAAGCCCTCAAAAATGAGGGCTTTTTTTATTTTGTTTGATTAAAATTCAGTATCGAACTAAATAAAAATAACTTACGACAAAAGTAAACAGCAGTACAGTTTCACTAAGCTCAATCGCTGCACCGACGGTATCCCCTGTAATACCGCCTATTCTTTTTATAAACACATGTCTTAAATAAACAAGACTAATTAGAAAACCAATAATGGCAATAAGCCCTTGCAATTCCCAATACAAAGGTAGCAGCAGAACAAACCCAGTTATTATCCATGAAGCAGTTTTAGGCAAATGGTCTGTCAAAGAACGTCCTAAACCTTTTTCACGGACATATGGCGTAGTTAAAAACAAAATAGAAGGTACCACACGTCCAAGGATGGGAACACCTATTAAAAATAGAGTTTGCTGTTGTTCAATCAACACATAAATCAGTGCAAATTTGAGTAAACAAATAATAACTAGGCTGAGTACTCCAATTGGACCGCAACTTGGATCCCTCATAATTTGTAAAGTACGCAGTTTGTCCCCAAAACCACCTACCCACGCATCGGCTGTATCGGCCAGTCCATCTAAATGCAGCCCACCTGTTAGCCAAATCCATAAAGTGAGTATGATAGCTGCAAGCAAAAGAACGGGTAATTTGGCAAAAAGACAGGCAACAATAAAAAGCATACCGCCAATAATCAGCCCGACCAGCGGATAAAATAAAATAGCTCGACCATTTTGTTGCGCCGTTGGTAGTGCTTTTAGCTCAATGGGTAGAACAGTTAAAAATTGCAATGCAATCCAAAAAGGTGTCATATCCAAGTCTCTAACTGGTCTATATTTAAAAACAAATTGAATTATGAAGAAATAAAAATGGGAATAGCAATCCCTATTCCCATTAGAGACGTCAAAAACTGAAAAACTATTGCATTTGATAGCACTGTTTCAATTTGATGTAGTCGTAGTAAAAACTAGTTGGTGTATAACGTGCATAGTTACATGCAGATTTGAACAAAGTTTCTTTTTCGTTATAAAGCATTTTTACTAAAGTCGAGCCTTGGCTATTTTGGTAAATATCCCACTGTACATTTGCCGCCATAGGAGAAACTACTTCACCACGCCATGCACTTGTCGAGTAATTATAAGTCTCGCGTAGTGGTAACGGCTGCATCAGATTATGCAAATCTAAGCTAGTTGCCAGAGGAATAATAATTTCAGCATGGGCAAAACGTAAAACTGCTTTATAAGGTTGGGCTTTATTTACAACAGCATCAACTTGTTGGAACAGGTCTTGTTTAAGTCCTTGGGCGATTTCACTGGTGACTTGATTTGATTCTGTAAAGCTTGGGCCTTTTTCGTAAAAATCATTGGCATCATTAAATTCAGCATAAAATTTTGCGGCTTCCAAAGGCATATATTTATCAAAATCAATACCCTTTAACTCATATTTCATACCACCAGAAATTGAATAGAGTTCATAAATATAAGCTGCTGCATCTACTGCACTAGCAATCATATTTTTGCCCTTACCTTTTTCTGTAATTTGCTCACCTTTTGGTGAAGTTACTGTAAAAGATCCATTATTACTAAAGCTATAACTTGTTGTACCAAGTTTTTTAATAAAGTCTGCTTTAAAAATCGGAGTGAGTACGGTCTGGGCAATTTTTTCTGCCTGAGTATTTTTTGATAACTCACTCAACTTTTGGGCTAAATCTTTATTATTTGCTTCGAAATCTTGATAGGCCTGACTCGCATCATAAATTTTTTGTTGGCTAGTACTCAATGGCTGAGTCAAATCTTCAGTCGCATTTAGACTATGAAAATAAAGTTTAAAACGGTCAACACCACCATCTACAACACTTGGAACACTTGCATTCGATAAATTGGTATAAGACGTTGGCACAATTTTATCTTTAAGCTGCGGTTGCTGTTTTATCAGTTCAGCAGTAAAGAATTTAGCACTATCTACTGCACGATCCACTCCAGAACTTTGTACCAATATAGATGCTTGAGAGTTTACAAGTGTTGGTAAACGTTGTAATAAGCGATCGGCAATGCCACGGTGTTCTAAAATACCAGTCATGGTTTCATTTCCGTAACCATACTGGCGAATACCTTCAACACCATAACCTAACAGGATATTGGCTTTCATCATTGCTTCTAAGTCAACACCTAACTGCTCACCTAACGACGTTAAAGCATTTTCTGCTTTTGCCTGTTTCCATAAATTATAAAGTGCTAAATCATACTTAAGACTTGAGAGTCCTCGTGAACCGTGACGTGCAACTAGCTCTGTAAAAACTGGTTGGAACCCGTTGGGTGCTTGTTCATAGCTTTTTAAATCTTGTTGCGGTTGATAAGGTGTTTTGGTTTGATAATATTTCGATGAGTTTGTAGATGGTGTAGTTTGAACTTCTTGATCATCATTGTTATTGCAAGCCGCAAGCAATAATGAGGCGGTAAGTACAGTCGTTTTAAATAAAATATTCATAAGTCAGATGAGGTATTAATAAGAAATGTCCCTAGCTTAGTTTTTAGCAATTACAGTTCTATTAAACAGACTTAAATATCTTTATAAAAATAATAACTTACAATTGTATAAAAATATAAAACCACTATTTCAAGATAAAAGTTAATTGTTCTTCTTCTTCAAAAAATTCGAATGAGTATAATTTTCCAAGTTCTGCCTGCATTTTTAGCAAGTCATCTAAAGGCTGTTGCCGTGCTAAGCAAGACAATAGCTTAATCACGCCTCCATGCGTAACAACCAATGCACGTTGCCAGTTTTGTTTTCGCATCTCTAAGAGTAAATCTTGAAAGCCTTTCAAAATCCTCGTTTGAAATTGAATTAAGGTTTCTGCCTGTGGTGGACAATATTGACTCGGTTTCTGCCAGAAATTTGCAAGTAGTTCGGGTGAAGTTTCGTAAATTTGCTGAGTTGATACACCCTCCCACTCACCAAAATACATTTCCTTTAAGTCATGATTTAGAAGTAAAGGCAGCTGAGTTGTCTTTGCAAGTTGTTCAGCAAAACAAGCACATCGTTTTAATGAAGAACTTACAATGACATCCCATGTCTGGTCTGTAACTTGCTCAATGGTTGACTGCATTTGCTGCCAACCTTTTGCGGTTAACTCATCATCCAAATGGCCACGTAGAGTATGGCTATACTGACTTTCGCCATGTCTGAGTAAATCGATTCTAAATTTACCCAATTTTATCCCCGCTTACAGCAGCTTGGGCAAAGGTAGCCATTTGATTATGTAATACACATGCCATTTTAACTAATGCCAATGCAGCACCAGCACCACTACCTTCACCTAAACGCAAGTTCATCTTTAAAATCGGGTCAGCATTGAGTTCCTGTAAAATACGTTGGTGGCCATATTCAGCCGATTGATGACCGAATAACATCCAGTCACGTACTTTAGGGTTCATCCGCACAGCGCATAAAGCAGCTACAGAACTAATAAAACCATCTACAATGATAGGTAAACCCACTTGTGCACATCGAATATAAGCACCGGTAATTGCGGCAATTTCCAAACCACCGACGGCGCATAATGTTTTGAAGACATCACCAACGACATGTTTATGATGAAGTTCTATTGCTTTCTCAATGACTTCAATTTTATGCCTTAACTGATCGGCACCTATTCCTGTACCAACTCCCGTTAATTGCTCAGCAGTATCATTTAGTAAAAGACAAGCCAAGGCAGAAGCTGAACAGGTGTTCCCGATTCCCATTTCACCTGCAATATAAATATCTGCGCCGTCGGCTTTAGCTGTATCTACACTCTTTTTTCCCAACTCTAAAGCAGCACGGCATTCATCAGCATTCATTGCGGCTTGTTTAGCAAAATTTGCAGTCCCAGTACGAATACAGTGACGTTCAACACCTGCGTATTCATATGCTTCGCCCACTGTGCCACAGTCAATCACTTGTAAATGAGCTTCATGATATTTAGCAAGTACACTAATTGCTGCGCCACCCGTCGTGAAGTTTTGCAACATTTGACGAGTAACAGCTTGAGGATATGCAGAGATATTTTCTTCAACCACGCCATGATCACCGGCAAAAATTGTGATCCATGGATGGTTAACATGAGGATGTGCATTTGATTGTAAACTAGCAAGTGTAATTGCAATCTGCTCTAAATCACCTAAAGCACCTGTAGGTTTAGTGAGCTGGAGTTGATGTTGTTCAGCTTGTTGCTTTGCGTCCAGATTAGGTTGCTTTACAGATTCTAACCACCAGTTCATTTTACTTCTCACCTTTTAAAATCATTGGAAAACCAGCCACACAAAACACAACTTTATCTGCAATTTGTCCTAACGCTTGATGTAGTCTTCCTGCTTCATCGACAAAACGGCGACTAATTTCGCCGAGTGGCACAACACCAAGCCCTGTTTCATTACTTACTAAAATAATTTCTGACTCAAGTGTAGGTAAAACTTTTAATAGTTGCTCACACTCAAATTGTTGAACACTTTGATCTTCTAAAAGTAACAAATTGGTTAACCAAAGAGTTAAACAATCTACCAAAATAATTTGATTAGGTTGATCAATTTTTTTCAGAGCATTTGCTAAAAATAATGGTTCTTCAATTAAGGACCAATGTGCAGGACGCTGATTTTGATGATGTGCAATTCGACTTTGCATTTCTGGATCAAGCGCTTGCGCTGTCGCCACATAAGTCACAGGTAATTGTGTAGATATTGCCGTTTGTTCAGCGAGTCGACTTTTGCCAGAGCGGGCACCGCCCAAAATCAGTTGCAACATGAATCACCTAAAAACAAATGCTGATACGAAAACAGCTTACCTTGTAAAGTTTGAGCTTCATAAAAACCAAACGTTAAATGCTCAACTTTCAGTTCAAATTCAGCGTATTTGTATTGTACAGGTAATTGAGAAATTTTTTGCAAAATCAAATCACTACTATAGATGTTTTTATATAACCCTAGCGTGATGTGCGGACAGTAATTTAAAGCTGCAATTTCATTAGAAACTAAACCTAACTTTTGACGTATGAGAGATAAGACATTTTCTGTGTCTCGTATTTCTACAAATAAAGCACTACTAAAGCTATCAACCGAACCAATTTTTAATCGAAATGGTGCAATATCTTCTTTTCTTAAAATTTCCCTTTGTTGTGTAAACTCACTAAAACTAAAGTCATCACTATGAACTTTAATTTCATGGCTTAAGAACCCACATATAAATAGCGTGACATGATATTGCCGGTGATTAGGTTTTAATAGAAATTCTGAAAAATGCGCACGCAAAGTATCTAAATAATCAACTAATTTTTGATCATTAATTTCTAGATACCATAAAGCGTAATTTTGACGCCCACAGTGCCATTCAGGATAATCCCGTATTGGTGTCGGCACCATGAGTGTTGAGGGTTTTAACAGCACAGTTTTAATTTAAAATCATTCAAGTTCTGTATTAAAACATGTTTGCTTTTAAATTGTAGAGCCTTAATTTATTAAGCGAATTTAAACATATTGAGTACCTGTAGTTTTGGCGTTGGTAATACTCATGTTCAAGGGTTGTTTGTCTTGTTCAGAAAACAAATATTGAATAAGTTGAACCAACTCAACTTCAAGTTGTCTTCTTTGAGATGTACTCAGGTCTAAGGTCTGAATTTGCTGTTGCAAATGTTCAACCGCTTTAGTCTCTTCAATTTCTAAAAATTGAATTGCATAGGCATAACCTAAAGCAGCACCTTTTAATAAATTTTTATAAGGCAAATCATGACGAATATTCACTTCAATTGATGCCATAACACGTTCATTATGATTGAGTTTGCGTAATGGATCTCTAGCTACGCGTTGGCAAGGATCTTTAAATGCATATTCACATGAGTCTAAAAAACTTTGCGCTATTCGATCCAGATCTTTTGCATAGTTAGGTAATGCAATTGCAAGCCCTTGCTTCACTTCTGTAATTAAGTTCTCTGCAAATGCTTTAACGGAATGATCGCCCATGGCAACACCGATAGATTCATAACCCATTAAAGATGCATACCAAGCAAGCATCGCATGTACGCCGTTCCATAGACGGTTTTTAATGAGTTGAATATCTGTAATTTGGTCAACCAATACCACCTGACGCAACTTTTCAAGTAAAGGACTACCTTTCTCTACATATATTGGCATATCGGTTTCACTATGGAACAGAATTAAATCCATGCTTTGTAATATATGCCCCGGCTGGAAATTACGACGCATGTTATCAACATAGATAGAAGCCTGATTTTGCTGATCTTGAGTCAGTTTATTGCAGTCTTCAATTTCGGTTTGTTCTTCTTGCTCCACATCTTCTAAATGCTGTTCAAGAAAATTATGCTTAATACGGAGCTGACGATATAAACTCTGATTAGAAAGTTTTGAAACCATACGATTAACTACGGTGTCGCAAAAGTAATGCTCTTTTAAAATATGCTCCGTTACATCTTCATCGTTGGTTAACTCTAGTAGAGCTTCTCTCAGATGCTTCATCACTAAATATTTCGCACCGACTTTATTTAAAATAATTAGAAAGGTTAGCGGTTCTATACATGTTTCAAGTGGTGAGTTAAAACGTGCATATAACCCTTTTGCAATTATTTTTGCTTCAGCTTCGATGGCTTGTTCGGGTAAACAAAGTGCAATTAAGCTTGAATGAGTATACATTTCTAACATGTGTTGTTCATTGTCAGAATCAACAATGGTCATATTCTCAATACGCTCATCATAAGAAAATTGCCCATAACGAATACTGTAAGCTCCAAACGCATTTACAGCTTCGCGGAAAAGACTATTTCGTGTTGACGCAATTATACGTTTTGGTTTCGTATAACCATCCCAATGCGACAAGATCTGCGCTATATAACCACCGCCAATAGCACCGAAACCATGTATTCCAACAGTAAGCTGATTCAGACTTTGCGGAAAAGGTTCCTGTATCTCAGGCATATCCATAACGGGAATAAATTGGTCAAGATCAGTTAAAAAGTCGTACATCTGGTCATAATAAAAATGCGCTTTTTCCAGCATTTCATCATTTGGTTCTTTAATATCTTTTAATAAAATTGTGAGACCTTTCGATGTATGCGCTGAAGTTAAACCATTTTCCGAATCTTCAAAAATAAGACACTGGTTAGCATCTAAATGAAGTTGACTAGCCGCTTTTAAAAAGATTTCTGGATGTGGCTTCCCTTGTTCTACTTCATCTCCACAAGTAATCACATCAAAAAACTTATAAACATTCGCATTAATCAAATATTCTTCGGCAATTGCTCTACGGCTTGAAGTCGCAACAGCCATTCTTAAACCCGATTTTCGTAAACGTTCTAAAACTTGAACTAATCCCTTTTTAATAGGCACACCATGTTTACGAATATGTTCAAGCTCCATCTCATCGGCTCTTTTTCGTATTTCTTTATATGGCACATCTACTCCATATAAACGTTGTGCAAGCTTTTCCGCCGTTGTTGCACTTAAACCCAAACATTGCATTAAATATTCGTGAGAAAACTCCTGCCCAATGAGTTCTTGAGATGCCTGTTGCAATGTTTGAAACCGTAAACGCTCAGTATCAAACATTGTCCCATCCATATCAAAGATAGCTCCATGAACAGGTTTTCCATGAAAAATAAGCACGTTTTTACCTCTTCTTTTGGTCATGTTTTATTCAGGGTATACAAAAAAATGGTTAAAAAGGGATAACGATAATAAATGAAACATTAGTGGTTATTTTTTAATCAAAAATATAAGTACTCTGTTACTGAGCTAAGTTAAAAGCTCAAAAAAGTTGAATAATGAAAATAATTCTGAAACTGAATTTAAGTACAAAAGTAGCAAGCCATCCTCGCTTGCTACCTTTGCTTGTTCTTTTTATTGCGCTGATAATGTTTATTTTTCTTAGGTCCATTTACTGCTAAATAAACCTGCATTCTTTTTATTATGTCTTGCAGGCATACCAATACCAGAAGCGTTTATAATTCTTGTTATTTTCTGGTAGAACCAAACAATACATAATAATGATAATCATTTTCATTTAAGATGTCAACTTGTAATACCTTCCTTTTAATTAATCCAGTACATCTACAAATTGCGCCGTTAATACCTGCGCCAGATCTTTAGGATTTAAACCAATATCTAAACCTCTTTTACCACCACTTACATAAATTTTGCTGAGCTCTTGTGCAGATGCATCAATCACAGTTTTCAAACGTTTCTTTTGGCCTAATGGACTAATTCCCCCCACCAAGTACCCTGTCAAACGTTCGGCATCTTTTGGATTTGCCATCTGCAATTTTTTACACCCAACCGCCGTTGCAACCTTTTTTAAACTGAGCTGATGATTAACAGGTATGATTGCGACAAAATAATTTTTTTCATCGGTAACAAGAAGTGTTTTAAACACCTCATTTACATCAAGGTTTAATTTTTCTGCGGCTTCTAAGCCAAAACTTTTGGCGTTTGCATCATGTTCATATTCATGAACAGAAAATTCAATTTTATTACTTTTTAACAGTCTACATGCAGGTGTCATAGGATTTTAGATTTTAATGAAATGAGGTTGATTATATTTATTTTAAAGAAAAGTTTAAAATTTGCTTAGGCTATTTACATCATTTACATGAAAAATCAAACAGACACTGAACAAAAAACAATCTGAACTTGATATTGAGTGGATGACTCCAATATATTTAACTGAGATTTAAAGTCTGAACTGGCAAATTTATGAGTTATAAACACAACAATCTGATGGCAATGCGTCACCGTTTTTGGGATGAGTCGTCAGATCATGTATTAAATGAAAAGCAATTTTTACAGCAGACCTTAATCGAACAAGGCATTTTTAATAATGCGACTTTTGAGGATGTTAAGTATTTTTTCTATACATTGCCTAGCATTATCATTGTAAAGGCTCATGCACTTGGTTTTATGCATGATTCTGTCAAGCAAATGGTTATTCAACATATTCAAGCTAATCGTATCCACTTAATGCAAAAGGCTGAATTAAAAATTCAGTTTAAAATGTGAGTTAGCGGTTAATACCTAACGGCTTTTTAATCTAGCTTCTCTTTCTGAAAGACTTGTATTTTAATTTTCATTATACCACTTAGGCTATTTACAGAAAATTAAGATACAAAATGAGACTTTCAACTCACCATTCAGTCTGAGGGAACTATTTTAATACGTTCAAAACATGTAATATTCGTTACAATTTTAGATCACCAGCGTTTGGCTGCATGATGCGCATAGGATTCTATTTTCATGTCAAATCAGAACGATAAGCTTAAGAGTTTAAAAACTTCTTCCATGGATCGACGCTTATCAATCGCGAAAGCTTCTTTACTGGCAGGAACACGTTGGGCTACTGCGAGTGCCTCTACCCTCTTTTCTAGTGAAGAAGAAAAAGAGAAGAAGCGTAAAAAGGCAATGAGCGAGCAAGCTAATTATCTTGTTTCTGAAATTGGCAAACTTAAGGGTTCTATTGTTAAGATTGGCCAAATGATGGCGCTTTATGGTGAACATTTTTTACCAGAAGAAATTACTCAGGCATTAAATACGTTAAACAACCAAACCGTTGCTTTAGACTGGCCTGCAATTAAGCCGCATTTACAAGAACAACTCGGTTCAAAATTAAACGACTTAACGATTGATCATGAACCTATTGGTACAGCGTCTCTTGCACAAGTTCATCGCGCTATTCGCAAATCAGATGGCTTAGAGTTAGTTTTAAAAATTCAATATCCTGGCGTGGCAAGTGCAATCGACTCAGACATGAGTCTATTTAAAAACATGCTTAAGCTTACACGTATGGTGCCACAAACCCGTGAGTTTGATCAGTGGTTTGATGAAGTACGTGAAATGATGCATCGTGAAGTTAATTATGATGTAGAAGCAGCAACCACTCGCCGCTTTGGTGAGCGCTTGAAAGATGATGAGCGTTATATTGTTCCTACAATTGTAGATGAATATTGTACCGATCAAGTCTTATGTATGACGTTTGAACGCGGCGTACCTATTAATAGTCCGGTAATGCTCTCTCTTCCACAAGAACGTCGTAATCAACTTGGTGAAGCATCATTAGAGATTGCAGTTCGTGAAATTTTTGAATGGGGTGAAATGCAAACTGACCCTAACTTTGGTAACTACCTTGTTCGTTTAGGTAATGGCCAAGATGTTCAGGACAAAATTGTACTATTAGACTTTGGTGCGATCCGTCAGTTCGATGAACACTTACTCTCAGTTGCGCGCAATCTCATACAAGCGGGTTATCAGCATGATAAACATGCGATGGTCCAAGCAATGACTGGATATGAGTTTTTCGATGCGATGCCTGAAAGTATTAAACCCGGCATGGCCGATGTCTTTTTACTTGCGACCGAAGCATTCAGTACCCCTGCAAATAATCCAGATATGCCAGCTGGCCTGATGGATGAACATGAACGTTATGACTGGAAAAAAAGCCAGTTACATAGTCGTGTTATGCAACAAGCAAGCAAATCAATGGCTTCGCGCTATTTCTCAGTTCCTCCAAAAGAATTTATGTTTATTAGCCGTAAGTTTATTGGTGCATATACATTTATGACTGTTATTGATGCCAAAACAAATGTACGTCGTATGATTCGTAACTTTGCTTAATTTATCAAGACTAGAATGGCTCTATGTCATTCTAGTCAATCCAAACAAAATGATTCTTTTTAAAAATTAATTTTCATTTATAAAATCAAATACATAAAATCAAGTTTATTTTACTCTTACCATTTATCTACTCATTTTTTGAATGTCAGTAACGACATAGTTTTTTCTTATATAGCGTGTCAGCATAAAACAATAACAATGTGTTAGGACACCATAATCATGACAAATATGATCAATAAAGCCCAAGGGTTGGGTTTATCGCTGATCACAAAACTAGCTGGAAGCGATGTACTTGATCAACTCAAACTACGTAAATTTCTTGAAAAGTCTCTTTATCAAGGTTCAAAAGCTGGCTTCAGAGCACTAAGCCAAACTCAAAAAGCATTTAAACCAAAACAAATTTCACAACAACGCCTACCTCAACAGAAGAAAAACCTATTTGATTTAAGCCTGACTGAAGAACAACAAATGACTTCTGAAGCAATGTCTCAATTTGCTCAAGAAGTTTTACTAGGATTAGCTCATGATGCTGATCAGGCAGCTCAATTTCCAGAAAGCCTTTGGCAATATGTTGAAGATTTAGGGCTAAATTATTACGCCCTACCAGAAGCACTAGGTGGCGTAGCTGCTGAACAAAATATTGTCAGTAACTTACTCATCGCTGAAAAATTAGCTGAAGGTGATTTTAGTCTTACAGCGGGATTACTCAGTACATTTAGCGTTATTAATGCCATTACACGTTGGGGTTCGACTGAGGTTCAGTCAATGTATCTGCCTTGCTTTGCTGAAGACTCAGACATTACCGCAACCTTTGCAGTACAAGAGGCAACTCCAGCATTTAACCCTTATGTTTTAAAAACCAAAGCTTCTCTTGAAAATGATCAATATTTTATAGATGGTGAAAAAACTTTAGTCATTTTAGGTGACCTGGCTGATGTGTTCTTGGTGAGTGCTGACTTTAATGGCAAGCTGGATGTATTTGTAGTGCAAGTGGGTGACACCATTTCCATTAAGAACACTCCAGCAATGGGCCTCAAAGCAACAGAGACAGCTACTTTAAAATTCAGCCATACACCTGCTCTACGACTAGGTGCAACAGATTTTGATTACACCGCCTTTTTAGATTTAGGCAACTTAATGTGGTGTGCAATGGCTGTAGGAACCTGTGAAGCTGTAAAAGCCTACTGTATTAAATATGCCAATGAGCGAACTGCTTTCGGAGAACCAATTTCACATCGTCAAAGTGTCGCATTCATGATTGCAGATATGGCTATTGAAATTGATGCTATGCGTATGCTGATTCTAAATGCCGCAAGTCTTGCCGAAGCAGGTAAACCTTTCCATCGTGAAGCATATTTAGCTCGACTTCTTTGCGCAGAAAAATCCATGAAAATAGGAACAGATGGCGTACAAATTTTGGGAGGTCATGGTTTTACAAAAGAGCACCCAGTTGAACGTTGGTATCGTGATTTACGTGCAACCGCAATTTTACATTCTGGCTTACATGCTTAAGATCAATCAGAGGATATTTCCATGAATTTACAAAATCCAAAAAAATTCAAAATGATGATTGATCAGGCACATGATGTTGCGATCAATGTATTACGCCCTATTTCCCGAAAATACGATAAAGCAGAACATGCTTATCCAAAAGAACTCGATATGCTCGCTTCACTCATTGATGGTATGAATGAAGGTGGTGAAGGAATTAATGCAGGCGCAGCTGGTGCAGGTAAACGTGGTGAAACTGATAATGAAGGTGTCCGTAATGGCACTAACATGTCAACAGCGCTAGGCATCATTGAAATGTGTTATGGCGATACGGGTTTATTGCTCAGCATGCCACGTCAAGGTTTAGGGAATTCTGCAATTGCTGCAGTTGCAAATGATGAGCAACTAGAACGTTTTAAAGGTACATGGGCTGCTATGGCCATTACTGAACCCGGCTGTGGTTCAGACTCTGCTGCTATCCGCACTACAGCAACTAAAGATGGCAATGACTATATTTTAAATGGTGAAAAGATTTTCGTAACCTCTGGTGAACGTGCAGACTCTGTGGTCGTATGGGCTACCCTCGACCGAAAACTTGGACGTGCAGCAATCAAGTCATTTGTCGTACCTAAAGGCACACCTGGAATGAAGGTTGAGCGCCTTGAACACAAATTGGGAATTAAAGCTTCTGATACAGCAGTTATTAGTTTTACTGACTGCCGTGTGCCAGCTGAAAATCTCTTAGGTAATGCCGAAGTCGATGTTGCTAAAGGTTTCGCAGGTGTAATGGAAACTTTTGATAATACACGCCCACTGGTCGCTGCTATGGCGATTGGCTGTGCAAAGGCTTCTTTAGAACGTATTAAAGAAATTTTTAAAGACCAGTTAGATCCAGATTACTCAACTCCATATTTACAAACGTCCAATCTTGCGGCACAAATTTACCGTATGGAGGCCGAATGGGAAGCGGCACGGTTACTTATGTTGAAAGCAACATGGATGGCCGACAACAAAAAACCAAACTCAAAAGAAGCTTCCATCGCCAAAGCAAAAGCAGGCCGTATAGGTAATGAAATCACTTTAAAATGTGTCGAGTTGGCAGCAAGTGTTGGCTATAACGAGGATGAATTACTTGAAAAATGGGCACGTGACTCAAAAATTCTCGATATTTTTGAAGGTACTCAACAAATCCAGCAACTTATTATTGCTCGACGTGAGCTTGGTAAGTCTTCAAGTGAATTAAAATAAGAGCATTGCAAGGGAGTTTAAATTCCCTTGCTGTTTAGCACTACTCAATCTACAAAATAAAAACCCTCTAATCACCTGATTAGAGGGTTTGGTATTTCAGGAATATATTTTTTATTTATTTAGCTGGTGTAACTTCTAATGACTTATCAACTACACCGAATTTTTTAAAGATTTTTGCACGACGTTTTGGTGAAATATTTGCTTTATTTAAATCACCTTTGTAGTGATCAAATACACGCTTGTCCATCATTTTAAACCACAGTGAAGGAATCAATGCGGGTAGCAACATACTTGCATAACCACTTGGTAACTCAGGTGCTTCATCAAAATGACGCAGTGCCTGGAATGGACGAGTTGGATAAGCATGGTGATCTGAGTGACGTTGTAACTGATATAAGAACAAGTTTGTCACTACATTGTTATTATTCCAGCTATGCTCTGGCATTGTACGTTCATATTGACCATTTTCTTTTTTCTGGCGCAATAAACCATAATGCTCAATGTAGTTAATAATTTCGAATAGACTAACACCGTAAAATGCTTGTGTTGCCAAATAAGGAATTGTGCCTTTACCAAAAATGCCGACCATAGAAGCATGGAAAGCAGCACTCATACCCCAGCCTTGCAGCAATTCGTTATCGAGTGACCAGAACTCTTTACCTTTACGTTTTAAACGGTTTTTCTCAATTTCAATTGCTGACTTGAAAGAACCAATCACTGTACGTGGCCAAAATTCATAGAATGTTTCACCCATACGTGAAGATGCTGGGTCTTCAGGCGTTGCCGCACGTTTATGGTGACCATATGGATGCTCAATACGGAAATGGTTATAACCAGTAGGTACTAAAGCAAGATGAGATAAAATATGGTCGATACGATCATGTTTATGGCTTAATTCATGGGCTGTATTAATTGCAATACCATTAATTGCACCCATTGAAATACCAAGCAAAATTTTATCAATAAATGAAGTAGTTTTACGGCTTGTTAAATAACATGCATAAACATTTGCTGCATATTGTAATGGAATAAAGCTCTTCACCAAACGTGAATAATACGGATCTTTTTCTAGAAGTTTAATTTCTTCATCGGTTGGATTACGTGCATCTTTACCAATGATCGTATCAATTGCAGGAATCACAACGTGTAATAAAAGTGGGCCACCTAAAGCAAATACTTTCTTTAATGGGCGTGGACCAAAATGGTAACCAGCTAAAATACCTAAACCAATTACAGGTAGAGCCGGACTAATCATCCATAAATAGCGCTTACGATCTATCTCACGCATAGACGCTGGCACTGGCATAAGTTCTTGCTGAACATTTACTGGTGCATTCATAGTCATATTTCCTTTTTCTATATATCTATATAGTTAAAGAAATACCATTTGCTTAACAGTTGTAACCGTCCAAAAAACCTATTTCAAAGTCTTTGGCATTTTCTTCCACTTTTTTGTCCTAAAAACACATGTTGATCTATTCTTATAGCTCACTATAATTTTATTAAAATAATGATTGATCACGTAAATATGGATGCACTAAGTAAATTTTTTGATGATATCCACTTAAATAAGTCTGAATATATCTATATAAAAGCACAAGGTGAATGGGCCTTTAAAACACAAGATCAATCTGCTTTACTTGCTTATATTGTTTTAACGGGTTCTGTATATATTCACATAAATGCTTCAGAAAAAATAACAGCAAGAGCTGGAGATATTATTTTAATACCCTCTGGAAAAGCTCACCATGCTACAGACTCAAAAGCTACTGCGAGTAAACTTGTAGATCCTGTCGATATTACTCCGTTATTTAATGGGCATCGTCACGATCCAATTGAACTAGGTTCATCAGCATCTGAAAATACATTATTGCTCTGCCTACGCTGTCAAGTTGATACGTATATGGCTGGGCCACTTATTAATGCATTACCCTCTATTATGCATATTCAACATGAAAACCAAACAACTCCACCTGAATGGTTGCAAATAGGACTTTATTTTCTAGCGGTCGAAACACAGAAAATTCAACCTGGTCATGACAAAATTATTGATCACTTAGTTAGTATTCTTTTAATTGAATGTATTCGAGATCATATTCAACAAATGTCTGACCAACAAAACTGGTTAGGAGCATTAACTCATCCTGAGTTAAGTAATGCTCTATCTGCAATTCATAGCCAACCTGAAGCAAGCTGGACTGTTGAATCATTAGCTGAACAATGCTGCATGTCACGTTCTAAGTTTGCCAATCTTTTTAATAGTATTATTGGGGAACCTCCCCTTACTTATTTACAGCATTATCGCTTTCGTTTAGCAAGCCAATATCTGCGTACAAGTAATTTATCAATTCAACAAATTTCAAATAAAGTGGGCTATTCGTCAGAAACAGCATTTAGTCAGGCATTTAAAAGAGTATTTGATTTATCGCCTAAACAATATAGACAAAACTATATTGGCAGTAATCTAGATCAATAATAAAAAAAGCGCCGAAGCGCTTTTTTTATTACATAAGTTTTATTTAATTTTAGCGTGTGACTTTAAGTATTCACTGTAATCTTCGAGTATTTGCTGACCGCGAGATTGGCGATAAAGCTGTTGTAATTGCTTTAACTGGTCGGCTGGCATAGCGTTTACGGCAGCTGAATTTACATTAGAAACAGCAACAACGACTAACTCATTTGGTAAGTTCGCTGTTGTAACAGACCACATACCAGGTTTTGGCGTAGGAACACTAAATGCTGCACGCTCAATTGCACGTTTCAAGCCTTGTGAACGAGTAAAGACACCAGCAGATTCAAAAGGTACCTTATTTTTCGCAATAACTTGTTCAGCTGGCTGAGTTTTGAATTCAGTCAACATTGTTGCAATTTTAGCTTGAGCTGCTTTACGTGCTTTTTCATCGATCACTTTAGCTTTCGCTTCATTCATCGCTTGAGCAATTGGTTTAACACCAGCAGCATGATAATCACGTACTTTAATCCAGACTGTATCACCATTCGCTAATTGAATATTTGATGAAGCATTACGATCGCCATTTTTCACATCATCATTAAACAATTTAATTTTTACGTTTGGATCACTTAGTTGTGGATTTTGAGTCGCTAAAGTTACACCATTTAATGATTCAATTTTAGTACCTTTAACTTGCTGTACAACTGCATCTAAAGAGTCATTACCAACAATTGTTTCATTCAAACTATTTACAGTATCTGAATAAACGGTAGCAACTTTATTCTTTTCAACTTCAGCAGTTAAACGCGCCTTCTCAGCTTCAAATGAAGGAATTTGAGTCGCTGGGGTTTCTGCTTCAATAATATGATAGCCATATTGTGTTTTTACTGGCTGTGAAACTTGACCATTTTTCAAACTTAAAACAGTTTTATCAAATGCATCAGAGAAAACGCCAGGTGCATAAGCTTCAACTAAACCGCCTTTCGCTTTTGAAGTTGGATCTTCTGAGAACTGAGCTGCTGCTTGAGCAAATGAAAGACCGCCTTGAATTTTTGCGTATACATCTTTAGCGAGCTTTTGAGCTGCTGCATCATCACGAGCATCTGTCGTAATAAGAATATGCTTCACTACACGTTTAGCATCTTTTTGCTGAGTTTCTACAAACTTCGCATAAGCTTGTTTAAGCTCAGCATCTGTTGCTGGTGCAGGCTTCGCCATTAAAGACGGAGATAAAACAACATAATCCACATCAACAGAAGCAGGCTGTTTAAACTCATTTTGATGTTTGTTGTAGTAGTCAGTAGCTTCTTTATTAGATGCTGTTAAACCAGTTTTATAAGTGTCTAACTTAATGCTAGCCAAATGTAATGTACGTTGTTCAGTTTGCAAATTGGCAATTTGCATTAAATCAACTTTACTTACTAAAGAATAATCTGAAAAAGTTGAAGTCAACATTTTTAAAGCGTGATCTTGACGCAAGCTCGCAATTAAAGCTTGGCTTGTCATACCAATCGAACGCAAATAATTTTCATATAATTTTTGTGAAAACTGGCCATTTTCTTGCAAACTTGGCTGCTGAGCTAACATTTGCTCGATTTGAGCATCGCTCAAAGAAATACCCAGTTTTTCAGCTTGCTGAATAAGTAAATTACGAGATACCAATATATCAAGTGCTTTTGCTTGAATTACCGGTAAATTCAATAAACTTTCATCACCCTTTACAGCAGCTAAATATTGTTCTTTATACCTTTGCGTTAAAGTTTCAAGGTCTTTTTTTGATATGTCCTGTCCATTTACAGTTTTTGCGACATCTGCCTTGTTTCCCCTATTAAAATATCCATTAATACCTACAAGCGCTAAAGGGGTCAAAAACAAAATTAAAAGGACTTTGCCGAGCCAACCCTTAATGACTGTACGAAACGATTCCATAAGTATTCCAATATTTTATTTCGAGGAGAATTTTAACTGAAAAACCACAATGAATGAATGAGCAATATTGGTCAATTCAGATATTTAATAAAAAACGCGCCTATATCGGCGCGTTTAATCATCTTAAAAGATTAAGCAACTGAATCTTTAAGACCTTTACCAGCTTTAAAGCTAGGTACTTTTGTTGCTTTAATTTGAAGCTCTTCGCCAGTTTTAGGGTTACGACCAGTACGTGCAGCACGTTCTTTAACACTGAAAGTACCAAAACCAACTAAAGTTACTGTATCACCTTTTTTAAGTGCTTCAGTAATTGACGCAATTGTCGCATCGAGTGCCTTGCCTGCATCAGTCTTAGATACTCCCCCTTTTTCAGCAATTGCATCGATTAATTCTGATTTATTCATGAATAAAACATCCTCTTAATATCGTTTGTTTAAGGTCCAAGGCTATAGTTTAAAAGGCCATGACGCCTTTATAGCAATGCTTTGGGGGAAAACGCAATACTAGAGCAGAGCTTTTAGCAAAAATAAATGCTAAAAAACTGTTATATATTTGCTAAATCCCTACATTTTTTTACTTTTCATTCAATTTTGCCTTCAATTTCTGATTTTCTTCAATTAAAGCATCTACCTTTATATGCAGTTGAACTAGGAGTTGTTCAATGTGCTGCAAGTCCTTAGGAGTAACCAAACCAATTCGATTTAAAGAGTGGTTTACACTCGTATCTAAAATTTTTTCGACCTTGTCTTTTGTATCAGACACTGACTCTTTCGCTTTTTCGGTTACTTTACCAACAGTTGTATCGGCTAAATCACCAGTTTTAGACTCGAGCTCTTCACCTACTTTGACTAGAGAGTCAAATAGTTTATTGCCTTCTTCTTCTGCACGAGAAAAAGCACCTAAACCCGCTAACCAGATTTGTTTGGTATACTTCCTAAAATCTAATGCAGACTTCCTAGAACTTTTTGATTTTAATTTATTTTTTTCTCCTTGATCTTCTGCTTGTGTTTCTATATTTGCATTATCCATTGATCTAAGCTCCTGATCGGATGAGACAGACGAAGTCTTATTTAACCACAAAATATTCTTATAATAACAAAGTCAAGACTTGATACATTTATGAAACTGTTCTACAAAACAATCATGTCATGTAAATATATTTAACAGGACATTGTGTTAAGTTTGAGATAGGATGTCTCATTCTCTCAATTAATCTCTAATATTTAAGGATAAACTTTTATGAGTGAAACGCAACAAAGACAAAAACATCCACGTCTGTTGCTGAATATTGTTCTAATTATTTTAGAAACTTTTTTCTCATTTATTCTCACCCACGATGGTGTTCTTCGCTTGCAAGCGAAAAAGTTTATCGCCAACAAAATAACAATCCGTATTAATAGCTATTTGCCATTTTTTGACTTTTATGTGCAATTTACGGAAAAAGGACTGTTATTTGATATTCATTCATATGACCGTCGTATTGATCTAGAAATCAATAGTACACTCATCGATCTTATCAAAATTTTTGCTTTCTCAAACCAACGCAGTTTAAACAACATGCGAATTGATGGTGATGCAGAAACTAAAAAAGAACTTATCGATTTAATCTCACATCTCACTTTACCTAAGCTTCTTGCAGATTGGAAACAATGGTTCAACACACCAGATGATGAAGCCGAAGCCCTAGCTTCACGTAAAAGAATTGCACCTTTACTTGAAAAAATCGATCAACAACGTTCAGAGATAAATTCGTTGCATGTCGAAATTAAACAATATCAAAATCGAATTGCACGCTTACAACAGCGCCAACGCAATATTAACTTGTGCTTTGGTATAATTAGCCTAATATTTATTGCTTATTTCATATATAATTTGTGGGTGGCCTAACTTATTTTTTCTATCTTGATCCTACACTTGAATTAAAAATAAAAAAACTTGACTATTTTAGTCGGGATTCATAAAATCCTATTATCTAGTCTTAACATGTGTATCGAATCATGCGCCTTACAACTCGCGGTCGCTACGCAGTGACTGCTCTACTTGATTTAGCTTTGCAGCCAACTGAACAAACGATCACGCTCGCCGAAATTGCCGCACGTCAATCTATTTCAGTTGCTTATTTAGAGCAGTTGTTCGCAAAACTTAAGCGTCATGGGTTAGTTTCTAGTGTTCGCGGTGCAAATGGTGGTTACCATTTGGCTCGAAACGCTGATGAAATTACTGTGTTAGAAATCATTGAAGCTGTAAATGAAACTGTTGACGCAACACGTTGTGACCACAAAGGCAACTGCCAAAATGGTGCAATGTGTCTTACTCACGATTTATGGCAAGAACTCTCTCATCATATTGCCGACTATTTAGCCAAAATCACACTTGCCGACCTCATTAGCCGAGACAACGTTCAAACTGTTGCACTACGCCAAAATGTGACTGGCATAGATTCAGCTCTTTTATCGGGTACAGGTATTTGATATGAAACGTCCAATTTATCTTGATTACGCAGCAACCACTCCAGTAGATCCGCAAGTTGCAGAACGTATGATGGAGTGTTTAACTTTCGACGGTACCTTTGGTAATGCTGCATCTCGTTCCCACGCTTACGGCTGGCAAGCAGAAGAAAAAGTTGAATATGCACGTGAGCAAGTCGCAAATTTAATTAAAGCCGATCCACGTGAAATCGTTTGGACTTCTGGTGCAACTGAATCAGACAACCTTGCTCTTAAAGGTGTAGCTCAATTCTATGCATCTAAAGGCAAACACATCATTACAAGTAAAATTGAACATAAAGCCGTTCTAGATCCTTGTCGTGAATTAGAAGAACAAGGTTTTGAAATTACTTACCTAGAGCCAGAGCCACAAACAGGTTTAATTACTCCTGAGATGGTTAAGGCTGCCCTTCGCCCAGATACTATTCTTGTTTCCCTTATGATGGTAAACAATGAAATTGGTACAGTTACAGATGTAGCGGCGATTGGTGAATTAACACGTGCCAACAAAACATTTTTCCATGTAGATGCAGCGCAAGCAGCTGGTAAAGTTGATATCGACTTATCTACTATGAAAATTGATCTTATGAGTTTCTCTGCTCATAAAATTTATGGTCCAAAAGGTATCGGCGCATTATATGTACGTCGTAGTCCACGTGTTCGCTTAAAAGCACAAATTCATGGTGGTGGTCATGAGCGCGGTATGCGTTCTGGTACTTTGGCAACTCACCAAATCGTTGGTATGGGTGAAGCTTTTGAAATTGCAGGCAAAACAATGCATGCAGAACAAGAGCGTATTCGTAAACTTCGTGACAAACTTTGGAACGGTTTACAAGACCTTGAACAAGTGTTCCTAAATGGCCACCCTACTCAAAACGTTGCTAACTATTTAAATGTCAGCTTTAACTTTGTTGAAGGTGAATCTTTAATGATGTCGCTTAAAGATGCTGCTGTATCAAGTGGTTCAGCTTGTACTTCTGCAACTTTAGAGCCTTCATATGTTCTTCGCGCATTAGGTTTATCTGATGAGCTAGCACATAGCTCAATTCGCTTTAGTTTTGGTAAATATACCACTGAAGAAGACATTGACCACGTGCTTACAATTACCAAAGCCGCTGTTGAGAAATTACGTGAACTTTCTCCGCTTTGGGACATGTACAAAGAAGGTATCGATCTTTCTACAGTTGAATGGGCAGAACACTAATTATTGAAATTAGTGTTTTAACCCTCATATTAATATTAGGCTGACCCCGAGGTTTGGAGAAGCGAAATGGCTTATAGCGAAAAGGTAATTGATCATTACGAAAATCCACGTAATGTTGGTGTTTTAGATAAAAACTCTGAAAATGTTGGTACAGGTATGGTGGGTGCACCTGCATGTGGCGACGTGATGCGTTTACAGATTCAAGTAAATGACAGTGGCGTAATCGAAGAAGCACGCTTTAAAACTTACGGTTGTGGTTCTGCAATCGCATCAAGTTCCCTTGTAACTGAATGGTTAAAAGGCAAAACTCTTGATGAAGCTCAAGCAATCAAAAACATTGATATTGCAACTGAGTTAGCTCTTCCACCAGTAAAAGTTCACTGTTCTGTTTTAGCTGAAGATGCAATTAAAGCTGCGATTGAAGATTATCGTAGTAAAAAGTCAAAAGCTTAATTTGTTACCATTATAAACGTTGGAGTTTTCATGATTCATTTAACTGAAAATGCTGCGACTCATATTAGCAATTACCTTAAAAACCGAGGTAAGGGTGAAGGCATTCGCGTTGGTGTGAAAACTTCTGGTTGTTCTGGGTTGGCTTATGTTCTCGAATTTGTAGACGATATCGATGAGCATGATCAAGTTTTCGAACAATTCGGCGTTAAGGTTTTTGTAGATCCTAAAAGCTTAGTTTACTTAGAAGGCTTAGAAATGGACTATGTTAAAAATGGCCTTAATGAAGGGTTCGAATTTAACAATCCTAATAAAAAGGGTGAATGTGGTTGTGGTGAGTCTTTCACTGTTTAACCCTCTCCTTTCCTTTTTCTCATTAAAACAGTGTCTTTCAAAAGCACTGTTTTAATGTATTTAATTAACGTGGACCCCATTTCTAATGAATCATTTTGAGTTGTTCAATTTACCTGTGGCACTCGATATCGATTTGGCAAGCTTAAAATCAAATTTCTTGAGTTTGCAACAACAATATCATCCAGATAAAGCCGCAGATAAAGATCAAGCATTGATCAAATCAAGTGAAATCAATCAAGCTTTTAAAACGCTTTCACAAGTTGATAGTCGTGCTGCCTACCTTTTAGCACTTAAAAAGCAAGATCATCATCTTGACCAATCTATTAGTGATTTTGAATTTCTACAATCTGCATTAGAACTTCGTGAACAACTTGATGAAGCCACAACACCTGAACATTTACGTACTTTAAGATTAGAAGTACAACAATGGATTGATGGCTTAGTTCGTGAATTCAAAATTGATTACAGCGAAGAAGATTGGGCTGAAGCACGTGATACCGTACGTAAGTTGCGTTTCTTTCAACGTGTTTTAAACGATATTGATAAAGCAGAAGATCAACTGTTAGATGAAGAAGACAGCTTTGATTTAGACGATGATTTTTAATTTTGCTTTCTCTACTTTATTTTCAAGGGATTTAACTCATGGCACTTTTGCAAATTGCTGAACCGGGTCAATCCAGTGCCCCACACCAACATCGCATTGCGATTGGTATTGACCTAGGAACAACACACTCATTAGTTGCGACAGTGTTATCAGGCAAACCTAAAGTACTCAATGATGTCCAAAATAGAAGATTACTTCCTTCTATCGTTCATTATGGGGAAAATACAACTCATTATGGTGAAGAAGCCAAACCATTTATTATTGCAGATCCCAAAAATACAATTGTATCTGTTAAACGATTTATGGGTCGCTCAAAAGCAGATATTAAGTTTCAGCATCCTTATGAATTAGTAGGCTCAGAAAATGAAATGCCTGCTTTTGAAACACGTGCTGGGCGCAAAACACCAGTAGAAATTTCAGCTGAAATTTTAAAACAATTAAAAGATCGTGCTGAAGACAGCTTACAAAATCCTGTTAATGGTGCTGTAATTACCGTTCCTGCTTATTTTGATGAAGCTCAGCGTCAAGCAACTCGCGATGCAGCTCAACTTGCTGGTTTAAACGTATTACGTTTATTAAATGAACCTACAGCTGCTGCTGTCGCTTATGGATTAGATCAAGAAAGTAATTTAGAGACCGACCGTAATTATGTAATTTACGATTTGGGCGGTGGTACTTTTGATGTATCAATCCTACGTTTTTCACAAGGCGTATTTGAAGTTTTAGCGACTGGCGGTCATACAGCTTTAGGTGGTGATGACTTAGACCGTCTAATTGTAAAATGGGCAAAAAAACAGCTTAATATTGATGTATTAAGTAATGAAGACTATGCCGTGTTTATAGTTGCAGCACGTCAAGCTAAAGAGCAATTATCGACTCATGATGCTGTTGAATTAAAACTGCTTGATGCAACTCTTACTCTAGATCGACCTACATTTGAAAGCATTATTCAAGTTGCATTAGATAAAACGATCAGTGTTTGTAAGCGTGTACTGCGTGATGCAAAGCTCGAGTTAGGTGACATTCAAAATGTAGTTTTAGTAGGTGGTTCTACCCGCTCTTATGCAGTTCAAAAAGCTGTACGTGAAGTTTTTGACCAAGAACCTCTCTGCACAATCAACCCAGATGAAGTTGTGGCAATCGGTGCTTCAATTACAGCAAACCAGTTAATTGGTAATAGCCAAGATGGCTCACTTCTTCTAGACGTAACTCCTCTTTCTCTTGGTTTAGAGACAATGGGTGGCCTGGTTGAACGTCTCATCTCTCGTAATACAGCTATTCCTGTTGCACGTCGTCAAGAGTTCACGACCTACCAAGATGGTCAAACTGCCATGTTAATTCATGTGGTTCAAGGTGAACGTGATTTAGTTGAACATTGCCGCTCGTTAGGTAGATTTGTACTCCATGGCATTCCGCCAATGACTGCAGGTCAAGCACGTATTGAAGTCACTTTCCAAGTTGATGCCGATGGCTTACTCACCGTTTCTGCTCGTGAAGCAACTTCTGGTGTACAAGCTCATATCGATATCAAACCATCTTATGGTTTATCTGAAGCAGATACAGAACGCTTATTAATTGAAGGTTTCCAACATGCTGAAGAAGACAAAAATCTTCGTCATTTAAAGGAAACTAAAGTTGAAGCAGAACGTGAACTTGAAGCTCTAGAGCAAGCATTAAAAGTAGATGCAGATTTACTTGATGAAACGCAGCTTGCAGAACTCAATTCTGCAAAAGAATCATTAAAAGCTCAACTTGAAGGTAGTGATATCCAAGCGATTGAGCAAGCTGTTCAACAGCTTAAAGTACATAGTGACGCTTTTGCAGCATTACGAATGAATCGACATATTGACCATGCCTTAAAGGGCACGAAGCTCGACGATTGGTCAAAATCAAACTAAAAGGTATAGGTGATCAATATGCCACGTATTAAAGTACTTCCTCATGCTCAGATTTGCCCTGAAGGCGCAGAATTTGAGGTTGAACAAAATGCCAATCTTTGCCAAAGTCTGCTCAATAAAGGTATCAAAATTGAGCACGCGTGTGATATGTCTTGTGCATGTACAACTTGCCACGTGATTGTTCGCAAAGGTTTTGATAGCTTAGAAGAAATGAATGATGTTGAAGCTGATCTTTTAGACCGTGCTTGGGGATTAGAACCTGACTCTCGTCTTTCATGTCAGGTTAAAATTGTAGATGAAGATCTTGAAATCGAGATTCCGAAATATACAATTAACCATGCTTCAGAAAATCATTAAGATTTAATGGTAAAAAAAGCTGCTTAAGCAGCTTTTTTTATTTATATGATTTATACCGAATCTTGCTCTTGATCAATATTTATTGGCTTAACCTCATCTTCGAGTCTAAGCTGAGCAACACCTTGAGTATTAATTAAAGTTTGTTGAACTTTAATGCGTTGAATCATTTTTTCAAGCACTTCAACCAACTCTGGATATTCGTAGTTCTGTACTTCTTCTAAATTCAATACTAAATGGAAACCTTTATATTCATAATCAAACCATTGCTGATGATCTGACTTGTTCCCTGTATATTTTTCCATGACTTGCCATGTTTTTACTGCACCTTGAATACCTTTTAAATAAATTGGTGTTTTAGGCGCACATAGAAAATCACTTTTAATGAGTTGATAAGTATCATCAGAAATAAGTATTTCATCGATTTCAGCAGCATATTGTAAACGTGCTGCCAAATTTACATCACGACCTACAATCGTATAGGCCATACGATGTGTTGCCCCATAGTTCCCAACGTGGCAATAACCTGTACTAATACCCATACGGATATGTAAGGCTGAATATCCCATCTTTTTCCAACGTTCGCGTAGCAGCTTCATTTGCTGACGCATCGCAATTGCCATTTCTACACAAGATTTAGCATCTTGTTCAACACCTTGCGAATTTGGATCTCCAAAAAATATGAGAATGGCATCTCCCATAAATTTATCGACAGTCGCCTCGTATTGCTTCGCAATTTCAGTCATATGACTTAAATAGTCATTAAGCAAGAAAGCTAAGTCATCTGGAATTAAGGTTTCCGACAATTCAGTAAAACCCTGAATATCAGAAAAGAATACGGTCATTTTTTTACGTTTATATTCGATTTTTGCTTCAGCCTCACCACGCATAATTGACTGCCATAGCTGTAATGGTGCATAACGGCTTAACTGATTAGCAAAAGCGATATAACGTGTCATTTGGTCATAATAATGCTGACGTTGCTGACTAATTTTTTTAACCCAGCGATGTTGGTAATAATTTCCAATGGTTATAAACATCACTAAGCCAAGTAAAGTAATTACCGTTAATTCTTGGCTTGTTGCTTCAAAATATGGATGAAAACCAAATAGGAAAAAAGTGCTTAAATAAAAAATAATCGCACCAAGTAAACTCGTTAAACAAATCACTGCAAACGAAATACGACTATTAATTGCTGAGTAAAATAACGCAAAAAGCGCAATAAATGTAGGAACAAGATTGAGATGTACGCCCGCTAGAGTAACCGCCACCACAATTGCATCTATCGCAAAGAAAACACTTTTTTGGGTTTTCTTATCAAACTGGTATTGTAACCAGTGCTCTAATTTAGAACTAACAAAAAGTAAAAAGAGGAAGAAAGGAGGAATATAGATTTGATAATTAGTATCTGGTGAGGTAAAGGCATAGATCACTAAAATTAATGACAGAATTGAATACCCCATCAAACGATGAAAATATGCAAACTGCTTAGGTTCCCGATCTATAAACCTCTCTAATTGCACCCTATCCTCCACATTTCAATGTTGCCACACTCACATGTGGCATGACATTGATTTAATCCATACGCCAATCAAAAGGCATATCACCTTGACCACGTAAAGCAAGCATAAGGGTCTGACGCATGTGAGCCAAAACATCACTTGTGTATGGCACAGCTGGTGTACCCCACACTGGTTTAGGCCAAGCTACGTCATTTTGATAACGGACAACATGGTGAAAATGTAATTGAGGAACCATATTACCCAAAGCTGCAACATTCATTTTGTCAGCACGAAAAACGCGAGCTAACTGGCTAGATAACCAACTTGATTCACGTAAAAACTGTTCTTGGTCAGCTTGACTTAATTCGTATAATTCCGTGATCCCTGGTACGCGTGGTACTAAAATCAACCAAGGAAATTGCATATCATTCATTAAACGACATGTTGAAAGCGGAAAATCGCCTACAAAAAAAGTATCTTGAGCAAGTTGTGGATGCAAACTAAACATATCTTTTATAAATGACAATAAACAATAATGGCTAATACTATCACATCAGTTTTGATGTGAATATTATTAGTAGCCCGTTTGCTTACAAATAACAATGATTTTATGCACTTATTCATATCTCAAGGTATAAAAAAGTGCATAAAATCCAATCACAACAAAACAATTGTTCCGATCAGCTACCGCTTATTAAAAAAACAGAACTCAGGCATGTAATTCGCTCATCAATTTTTGTAGTAAATCATTGATAAATTGAATTCGTTTTTCATAATCTTCAAGCTGCACCATCACTTTTAAGCGCTGTCCACCTTCCATACGATAATACGTCGGGTTCTTTTGCATGAGTTGAATAATACTAATAGCCTGAACAGGAGTATCTGGTGAAAATTCAATGTTGCCGCCTTGAGTATTAATATCAATTTTTGTAATACCCAAATGCTCCGCTTTTAAGCGGATCTGATGTACGCTAAACAAGTGTTTAACTGATTGCGGTGGGACACCAAAGCGGTCAATAAGCTCCATGCGGATATTATCCAGTTTTTCTTGAGTATCTGTATTACTAATGCGTTTATAGAATAATAAACGTTGATGAACATCACCTAAGTAATCATCAGGAATAAGTGCAGGAATATGTAAGTTAATTTCGGCAGTTAACGATAATGGTGCATCGAAATTCGGTGTTTTACCCTGTTGAATTGCTTTGGTCGCTTTCTCAAGCATTTCCATATACAAACTATATCCGATCGCCTGCATTGAACCGCTTTGTTGCTCACCCAATAATTCGCCAGCACCACGAATTTCTAAATCTTCCGTAGCGAGCATAAAGCCTGCACCTAATGTGGAAGCGCGTTGAATTGCATCGAGACGTTTTTCAGCATCACCTTTTAAATGTTTGATTGAAGGCACCAATAAGTAAGCATAAGCTTGATGATGCGAACGTCCTACACGACCACGCAACTGGTGCAATTGTGCTAAGCCAAGTTTATCTGCACGCTCAATCAAAATTGTATTGGCATTTGGAACATCAATACCCGTTTCAATAATGGTTGAACACACCAGCACATTATATTCTTTGTGGTAGAACTGCTGCATAACTTGCTCAAGTTCACGTTCGCGCATTTGTCCATGTGCTACCGCCACGCGTGCTTCGGGCACAAGCATGCGAATATTTTCAGCCGCTCGCTCAATGGTATCTACTTCATTATGTAAGAAGTAAACTTGTCCACCACGTAATAACTCACGCAAAATCGCCTCTTTGATTGAAGCATCTGTATGTTCTTGTACAAAGGTTTTTACTGCTAAACGACGTGCTGGCGGAGTGGCAATGATCGACAAATCACGCATACCAGAAAAGGCCATATTAAGCGTACGAGGAATTGGGGTTGCGGTAAGAGTCAACATATCAACATCGGCACGTAAAGCTTTAATTCGCTCTTTGTCACGCACACCAAAACGATGTTCTTCGTCCACAACCATTAAGCCTAAATCTTTAAACTGAACATTTTCTTGTAATAGTTTGTGTGTACCTACCACAATGTCGACTTTACCATCTGCCAAGTCTTCAATATTTTTCACATGAGTTTTGTTTGAACCGAATCGTGACAACACTTCAATACGAACGGGCCAATCAGCAAAACGGTCTTTAAAAGACTCATAATGCTGTTGGGCAAGTAATGTGGTAGGAACTAAAACCGCAACTTGTTTACCATTTTGCACTGCAACAAACGCTGCACGCATGGCCACTTCGGTTTTACCAAAACCTACATCACCACACACCAATCTATCCATTGGTTTTGCTTGCTGCATATCATACAGTGTGGCTTCAATTGCATTGGCCTGATCAAGTGTTTCTTCATACGCAAAGCCGCTCGCAAATTGCATATAAAGCGATTGATCCAATTCAAAAGCAAAGCCGGGTTTTGACTGACGACGTGCCTGAATATGTAAAAGCTCGGCTGCAACATCATGAATTTGCTCTAACGCCTTACGCTTTGCTTTACTCCAAGCATCAGTACCAATTTTATGTAATGGTGCTAAATCTGGGTCACCACCACTATAACGGCTAATCAGATGCAAGTTTGTTACTGGGACATACACTTTCGCATCTTCAGCATAATCCAGTTGCAAGAACTCATAGTCTTGACCTTCGATAGCAAGTGTAATTAAGCCAGCATAACGCCCCACACCATGATCAATATGTACAACAGGAGCACCTATACTAAGCTCAGTTAAGCTTCGAATTAGAAACTCTTCCGAAACTTCTTGTTGACGCTTACGACGACGCTGTACAACTCGGTGTTCGTAAAGCTGATTTTCTGAAATAACTGTTAATTGATCAGTTATAAGTAAACCACGGTCTAAAGGTGCATTGGTAATCGCAATTGCAAATTGACTGGTTTTGAATTGCTCAAAATTCTCTACATTCGGAATTTCACCCAAACTTGAACGCAATGCATCTTTTAAACTTTCTCGGCGTCCTGCACTTTCCGCAACCAATAGAACAGGATGGTTTGCTTCATCAATATATTTTTTTACAGCTGCAAATGGTTTTTCTTTTTTTGGATCGACCGGTAATTTAGGTGGTTGTTCAGTTTTAAGGTTAAGTGCACCAGCTTTTTCTTCAATAGTTTCTGCACTCACAAGCATGCGCGGAAACTGATTTAAAGCACTCAGCAAATTATTTGGAGAAATAAATAACTCTTCAGGAGCAAGAATAGGTTGATCAATATTATGACGTCGATCTTCATAACGACGCATAACTTCTTTCCAGAAGTTAGTTAAATCGTTATCAACATCATTGGTTGTAATTACAATGCAATCCTTTGGCAAGTACGTTGTAAACATACTTTGCGATTGCATGTGTTCTTTATCAAAAAACAAAGGTAAATAAAACTCAATTCCTGGAGATGCGATGCCATCTAAGACATCTTGATAAATTGGATTTTTCTTAGGGTTTGCTGTCGGAAAAAATTCAGAATAACGATCTCTAAAAACTGACCGTGCTTCTTTTAATGGAAATTCCTTAGCAGGTAAAACTGTAAAACTTTTTAGCGTTGTAGTTGTTCTTTGGGTTTCGGGGTCAAAGAATTTTAAAGAATCAATTTCATCATCAAATAGGTCTATGCGGATAGGAGCTTCTTGCCCAGATGCAAAAATATCCATAATACTGCCGCGTACCGCAAATTCGCCATGATCATATACTGTATCTACCAAGTGGTAGCCAGCCTGAACCAGTCTTAACTTTTGCTGTTCTAAATCAAATTTTTGTCCCACTCTTATGTCAAAGTGCTTACCTAAAACCCATGAATAAGGTGCAACGCGTTGAGCCAAAGTACTTGCTGAAATGAGTAATACGCCTTGCTGCGGCATATTCGATAAAATCGCAAGACGTTCCGAGACAATATCCTGATGCGGAGATAACCGATCATAAGGCAAGATTTCCCAATCGGGGAAAATTGTCGGTTTTACTCCATAAAACTCAAGTTCACTTTCTAATTGTGCAACATGTTGGTTATTTCGAGCGACTAAAACTAATAAAGAAGAATGCTGAGTCGCAATTTCTTTAAGCAATAAAGCGGCTGATGAACCTAATAATGACCCCACCCAACGCTTTTCACCGGCCTTGAGCTGTTGCAAATTCAATTGAGAGATTTCTTGTTGAAACATGTATATGGCTTTTATGAGCTAAAAAGATATGAGGTTAATAGTAGCATGATGTTTTTATTGAATTGAGTTATTTTTCTGAAATCAAGCTACTACTTTACAATACTTTTTTATAGTTCTTAAACAAATGTTTGAACTTATTTATCACGTAGAAACATCACATAATATTGGTTCAATATTTGTATGATTGCTTTAAGTTCAAGTAACTTTTCTTGAGTATTACCCAACCTTTCGACATAGCGCTGATTTGCAATCTCTAAGTCAATTTTTTCATTAATTTGTGGCGTAATTTGAAATAACTTACGTAAATCATCAAAGTTCTGTAATTTTCGATTTGAAAAATACTCCATATGCTCTGACCATTTTTCATTAATCACAACATTTTTAATTACTGGACCACGCTCAGAATCAAAACTAAGTTGATTCTCTTGTAAATACAGCTGCTCTGGTGACTCTTTCGAGCCTTGAAAAAGCTGGCTTAACTTTTTAAACATTTCATCACATCATATTAGTTTCAATATAAATAATGGAGGCAACCTACTCGCCGCCACCACTTATATCTAATTATTTTTCGCGACTATTCGTCACCCAAATCATCGAGAAAATCTACAGTCGGTACAAAAAATAAAGTACCTGTTTGGGCAGTACTAAAGTCAAGTAAACGGTCAAGATGACCTTGCTCATTTCCTAGGAACATATTTTCAAGCATTTGGCGTGTCGTACTAAATTTTCGGGAATAACCAATAAAAAAAGTACCGTATTCATTTTTTGATGGGTTCGAGAAAGGCATATTGGCACGCATAATTTTTAGCTCATTACCTTCAGCATCATGCGCTTTACTTACCACATTATGGGCGGTTAAAGGCTTTTCATCATCACCGAGTTCAATATCATTAAACTTTTTGCGACCTATCACTTTTTCTTGTTCTTCATCGCTTAAAGCACGCCATTTTTCCATGTCATGGGTATATTTTTGAATAAACGCATAACTTCCCCCAATAAATTCGGAATCTTCACTACCCACTAGCGCCCATTGTGCAGCAATTACAGGTTCAGGGTTTTCTGTTCCATCAACAAAGCCAATAATCGCTCGACCATCAAAATAACGAAAACCGTGTACTTCATCAATTGGACAAGTTACTTTACCCAACTGTTCATTGATTATACTTCCCAATTCATAGCAGAGAGCTTGTCGATCAGCACGAATATGAAAGAATAAATCACCAGGTGTTGAAACAGCTGTGTACTTTGGGCCTTTGATTTCTTGAAATGTTTCTAATTCTTGAGGCTTTGCTTGCTCTGGAAATAAAACATCCCATGCATTTGAGCTAAAACCGAATGTGGCATTAAATTTACTTTCTGGATAACGATTAGACAAACTTCTAGTTAACGCTGAAAAATTAGCAGCAAAATCTTTTACTTTTTCTATAACAGAATCACCTTGAGCTAATCCCAATACAATAAATAATGCATTTTCTCCAGGATGACTCGTTACAGGCTGAATTCTCATACATTCCATAAAACAGGCCTTATTTTGGTAATTTACGGTAGTAATTTAGCATATTCATGTTTTTATCGTACGATTTCTTATTGTACTCATGTCTTAAAAAGAGACTGAATTTGCTCAATCTCTTTTAACTTTTCTAAATGATCTTAGCTGCCATACTGCTTTTTTAAGTATTTTACAATTTGAGCAGATTCAAACATCTTCACTCCCGTATTTGGGTCGACTAGATAAGGTACTTGCATTTTACCTTGCATAATCGGCAACAACTTTTCTCTTTTTCCATCTTTTAAGGGCATATATTTACCCGGTTTTAAGCGAAGAATAGCAGGTCCCATATCTTGCCATCGTTCTTTTGCCACATTGTGCAAAATATAAGGAATTTCAAGCTCACATAGTAGACTTCTTACTACTCTCGAATATGGGCTTGCTTCAAAACTCCATAGTTCAAGTTTTTGCTCAGGCGCAGCTCTATTTACTATTTTTTTATTAATCCATACTCCACGAGCACCGTTTAACAACGTTCCAGCAAATGCCAGATATGGTCTTTTTGGATAATTTGAAAACTTCTGAGGCGTTTGTCCTGTATTACCATAGTGTTTAAATAAGTGATGAATAATATCTTGCGATTCGTATAATTTATCACCTGTATTTTCATCAATTAAAAAAGGAAACTGTAACTTGCCGCCCGTTTCTTTGACAATAGAACGGTATTTCGATCCACCTTTGGGACATGGATAAATTTCCACATCCAAATTTAATAGCGTAATCACTTCACGAACACGTCGACAAAATGGCGAACCTTCAAATTCATAAAGTTTTAGAGCTTTAACAGGCTGATTAGGAAATGCTGTACCTGTAACCCCTCTACCACCTTGAGCAATTGCAGATGCTACTGCTTGCAGCACCTTAATTTGATGATTCACCATTACACGTTCCTTTATATTGTGGAGCTAAACTAATTTTTCCTTAGCAATCACAATTCCATTGTTATCTGCATAAATAAAATCACCAGATTGAATTGTGACTCCACCAAAATACAAAGGAATATCAACTTCACCAATGCCCTTACGATTACTTTTTTGTGGAATTGCAGCCAATGCATGTACACCTAAATCTAGAGTTGCAAGTGCATCAACATCGCGTACACAGCCATAAATAACCACACCATTCCAGTTATTTTTAACTGCCGATTCAGCAATCATATCTCCCATCAGTGCGCAGCGCATTGAAGCACCACCATCCACAACCAACACCTTCCCTGTACCATCTGTTGCTAATAACTCTTTTACACGTGAGTTATCTTCAAAGCACTTTACAGTTACAACCTGTCCGCCAAAGGTTTGACGCGCACCATAACTTTTAAAGAACTTACCATCCATTGATGGTATGACCACTTGTAAATCTTTTTCTGGGTTATCATCCAATAAATCACATGTCACAAATGGTACTGTAGACACTTTTATTCTCCCTTATCGAGTTTGTTGTATGCTGAGATTATCATATCGTTTAAATGCTTCAATTTGCGTTAGCGCCGCTACGACCATCGTATGAGCCAATTGCTCAGCTGTAACAGGTTTATATTTGAACGGTTTATTCCATTTATTTTCAATAAATTTAAAAAGACTTTGCCCCAAATCTTCCATAAAACGCACATCGCTACGCTTACCAATCAATAAAGATGGTCTGAAAATAGATAGTTTTTCGATACCTAAACTCTCAATATAGTCTTCTAACTGCCCTTTGACCTTATTGTAGAAAATTGGTGAATTTGCATTTGCTCCAAGTGCACTCACAATTAAAAAATGAATATGTTTATCTTGAACTAAGTCTGCAAAGTGGGCATTTATTTCGTAGTCCACTGCATAGAAACCTTGTTTTGAACCTGCTATTTTTAAAGTTGTACCTAAGCAGCTAAATGCGTGAGTATGATCATTTACGTCTTCATCATTGAGCAATAAAAAATCCTCAATCACCAACTGAGTAACTTTTTTATATGTATTAAGTAGTTGTGATTCTTTTCTAACAACAACCGTAATTGCTCCAAATTCTGGTGTTTGTTCAAGCTCTTCAACTAGAGCTAATCCAACGAGTCCTGTAGCACCTACTACAATTGCTTTTTTCGTGCTTATAGTCATTTTTTATTCAACCCTCTTTAAGTTTGTATCAAATTTAACCTTTTCTTACGGTTTTAGCAGCCCCTAAAACGGCTTAAAATGCTCGCAAGGCTTGACTTCACGGTATTGATTCATCACAATATGGCACTTGTTTACGGGCTGGTGATGGTTACACCAGTTTACTGGATTGACCACAGCCCGCCCAGACCAACTTATTTTCAAGGAGTGCAAGAGTGGCAAACTCTGCTCAAGCTAAAAAACGTGCGCGCCAAAACGTAACAGCGCGTAAACACAACGCAAGCTTGCGTTCTATGGTTCGTACTTACATCAAGCGTACTTTAAGTGCAATCGCTGGTGGTGATTATGCAGTTGCTACAGAAGCTTATAAAAAAGCTGTTCCTGTAATCGACCGCATGGCTGATAAAGGCATCATCCACAAAAATAAAGCTGCTCGTCATAAGAGCCGTTTAAATGCTCAAGTTAAAGCGTTAGCTAACTAATTTGAAGTATGTAAAAAAAGCCCAACAGGGCTTTTTTTATTACCTATAATTTTATAATTACTCTACTTTATGAAATTTAGATACATCCAACTCGTAAGCTTCGCCTCTCCAAATCCATTTCAATTTACAATTTGGAAATTCATCCCCTTCAAACCATACAAATAGACCTTCCATCATTTCTGGCCAATCTGCCTTTTGTATTTGATTATTACCTGAAATTACGGCAACTATGGCTGCAATAATCGTGTCGTGACTTACAGCTAAACTTAGCCCACTTTTTGTTTTAGGATGAGTTCGATAAATCAGTTCTAATACATCTAAAACACCAGTAATTGGATGTTTCATGCCTGGCAAAGCATTATTCACAAAACTATTAATAAACCCGAGTGCCCCTTGTTTACGAAAATAAGGAGCAGCTTGTTGAATATCGAGTACAAAACTTCCCGGCTCTACCAATAAGCCTTGCTCAACAATTTCAATCGTATGCGTATTAGGTTCAGGACTTACACCGTCTGCACCCTCAATCATAAGTGCAGCCGTATCGACACAACGTTGAATTGGACTAGAAATACAGTGTTGAATCACACGATCCGTATTTTTAATTAAGTAGCTACCCCATGCTTGTGCAAGCTCACGGCCTTGAGGAGTAAGTTGAAGGTCGTATCCCGCCAAGCCTTGCCCATCTACCAGCTCTCTTAAAGAGTGACGTGTAAAAAGGGTTACAGGGGTTGAAGCATCAGGCAATAAATCAATTGCTTCAAACATGCTTTTAGGCAATAAATCGAGTGCCATTTTGATCGTGTCATCTTTTCTCAATATTTTGCCACTATAGCATGTCTACAATAACTCTCAATCCAAAACACCCGATTGAGCCAAAGCTTCAAATGCTATTTTTTTGCTTTCCTGATCACGAAATGCGATAAAGCCCCCGTTTAATACAGTATCACGCTGATTATATTCAAAGGGTTTACCTTTTAGGGTTAGTAAACCGCCACCAATACTTTCTAATAATCCCTGACCGGAACTGGTATCCCACTCAGATGTAGGATGAAATCTAGGGTAAATATCAATCTCACCCTCTAACATCATACAAAACTTATAAGCGCTGCCCGCTTCACGTCGAATTACAGTACGTTTTTTTTCAATAGGTTCAATAAATTTATGATATTTTGGATTTTTACTACTATGGCTTAAACCAATTTGTACAGGTGCTTGTGTTGAATAAGACTCTTTCTGATATTGGTACCATTGTTTTTGGCTAAAGCTATATTTAAAAGGCAAATCTTTTAAATAACCTAAATAAACAACCTGTTCACAAGGCACAACGATCACAGAAAATACTGTTTCGCGTCCCTCAATCAAGCTCAAGTTTATCGTGAACTCATCCCGTTCATGTATAAACTCTTTGGTACCATCAAGCGGATCAAGCATCCAGCAAGAAGACCAGTCATGGCGAGCGCTATAGTCACTTTCTTCCGATAAAACCGGTAAATCCGGTGTGATTTCTGCAAGATGCTTTAATAAAAATTGATTTACCTTTAAATCTGCTTGAGTTACAGGTGAATCATCATGTTTTTCTTGAATATTAAACTCATATCCTGCTGAATAGTTTTGATATTCTTGTAATAAGATCTGACTAGCCTCTTCCAAAATTGGTAGCAGCTGTTCAATTAAGGCATCGTTGGGACGAGTTGTTGTTATAAACATAAATAAGCTCTATTTACTTTCCTTTTCATTATAAGTGAATTATGACAAATTCAGTATTCACCAACAGTCTAGTATCCTTATAAAAATGCTTTATCTTTAATTAAGAACACGGTTATTTCTTCAAAAGCTCAGTCTTTATATTTTAACTGGGCAAGATGCTTATAATTCAAGAGAAACTAACGTTAAATTTTGTATAAAAAACATGCTATAACTTATGAAAAATAAACAACTTAATGTGAAACCAACCATTTTCTTTTCACACTTTTCTTGCTATGTTCATTAACACAATAACAAAATGGAAGACTAAATAATGATGCTATATGGATATCACTTCTCAACAATTGAAAATAACTGGGAAGACTTAACCCCATTAAATGAGTTTTTACAAACATTTGCAGATGATGACGGCGATGTTTCCCAAAGAGACAAAGAATCGCTTAAAGAAATTATTGCTAAATCAGATACGGCTTTGACTTTGGCTAAAGAAATGGGTTGGGACGGTAGCTATACTGGTTGCCCTTACTTATTTTGGTTACCGAGTAAAAATACGCAATCATTTGAATATGGGTTTGTTTTTAAACAAACTTCAGATAACTCAACTTTTGTAATTTCACCCATTGAATTGGCTTATCTAGCACAAGATAATCAGGTACAAACTTTAAGTAAAAATATTGATTAAATATAAAGGGTTATTGACTTAACAATTAAGCCAATAACCTTGCTCTACTATTGCTATTCAAACATACTTAATTGAGGCGTAGGTTTTATAATTTTCTCTTTGGGAACATGTAAACATTCAAACTCCTCAACAGGGAAACCCTCAATAAAGCTTGAAATATCTGGTTTTTCTAAACTTAACCATTCATCTAAACGGTCATGCGGAATCACAATGACTGATCTTTTGACATCGCCCGGTTCGTGGAAGTCTTTCATCATCGGATGATCAATCGCGTCCATGGTTAACATACTTGCAGATCGGACAATCGTTTCATTCATTTTGCAAATTTCATAAATTGCTGCAATGAAAAATGCCTGCCCATCTTTACGGCGTACAGCCCATCGCTCAGGTTTATCATTTATATATTTACTTTCATAAAACTCAGTCACAGGGATTACACCGAACTTACATTTAAGAGCAGCTTCTTGAAAACTCGGTTTTTGGAAAATTGTTTCGTGACGAGCATTATAAGTATGTTTTGCTATGTTTGTATCTTCCGCCCATTTGGGAACTAATCCAAACATGACTTCACGCCATTCAAGACCTTGCGGTGATTTAAATAATAACGGCATTGTTCCAGCAGGATAAACCTCATCGGCATAGCTAAAGCCGACCACAGGCAACTGAAGTTGCTGCAATTGGGCAAGAGTTAAAGGTTTAAAGTTGGCACACATAGCAAGAATAAAATACTGTAATTTTACTTCTCTTATTTTATAAGTATTTATTCTATAAACCAAATAAAAAGGCACTCGAAAGTGCCTTGAACGACGCAACTTTACGCTTATGAAACGTGTTGAATGCCTTGTGGAATCGCCTGCAATAGTCGTTTAGTGTAGTCATGTTGAGGATGTGCATAGAGCTCATCTGAGTTAGCGATTTCAACAACCTCACCATGATTCATGACCATGACTTGATCCGAAATATATTTCACAACCGATAAATCATGTGAAATAAAGATATAACTGAGTCCAAACTCATCTTGTAAGTCCTGTAATAAGTTAAGTACTTGTGCTTGTACAGACACATCTAGTGCCGAAACAGACTCATCACATATCAAAATTTCAGGCTTTAGGGTTAAACAGCGTGCAATCGCAATACGTTGGCGTTGACCGCCAGAAAACTCATGTGGGTATCGATAATAAGCTTGTTCAGGTAAATTGACTCGTTCAAGCAACCCAAGTGCGATTTGTTTACGCTCAGCATCATCTTTACCAATACCATGAATTTGCATAGGTTCTAATAAAATCTGCCCAATCGTAAAGCGTGGATTTAGCGAAGCATATGGGTTCTGAAAGATGATCTGAATCTTTCGTTGATATTTGGCAAATTCTTTTTCAGTTAATGAAAGAATATCTTTACCTTCAATGAAAGCTTCCCCACCTGTTGCTTCATGTAAACGCATAAGCAACAAGCCCACAGTGGTTTTACCTGAGCCTGACTCTCCCACTAAACCAAGCGTTTTCCCTTTAGCCAGTTTAAAAGAAACGCCTTTTACCGCCTGAAATTCTTCTTTGCCAAACAATCCTTTACGACTATAAAAACTTTTTTTCAGATCTTTTACTTCTAAAATAATTTGCTCATCGCCATTTAAACCGCGTTTACGCTGTGGAATTTCTGAAACATCAAAGCTTTGTTCGACTAATATATTGTCTTCTTGACGCATAAAGTCGCTGGTCACAGGCAAACGATAAGGTCGCTGTGACATTTGAGGACGACAGTAAAGTAAAGCACGGGTATATACATCTTTAGGCTGTTCTAGAACTTGTTCTGCAAGACCTTGCTCTCTAATTTCACCATGACGCATCACAATGACTTGATCTGCAATTTCACCCACCAAAGCCAAATCATGCGTAATAAAGAGCATCGACATTTGACGGCGCTGACGCAACGATTCGAGTAAATCAATAATTTGCTTTTGAATGGTGACATCAAGCGCTGTAGTCGGTTCATCAGCTATCAGTAGTTTAGGCTCACAAGCAATCGCCATTGCAATCATGACACGTTGCTGCTGACCACCGGAAAGTTGGTTAGGATAAGCATCAATTTTTGTTTCCGGTGAAGGTATCCCGACCTCTTTGAGTAACTCTAAAACACGTTGACGGGCTTGTTTACGGCTCATGCCCATGTGTATGCATAATACTTCTGCAATTTGATTGCCAACTGTAAAAACCGGATTTAATGATGACATCGGTTCCTGAAAAATCATGGCAATGTCTTTACCACAAATTTTTCGCATATCTTTCCGGGATAAGCTGAGTAAGTCTTTACCCTCAAAAACAATCTTACTTTTTTCATCAATTTTACTTTGGCCTATAGGTAGTAAACCCATAGTTGCCAAAGAAGTAACTGACTTGCCACTACCCGACTCGCCAACTAAAGCGACAGTGGTATTTGCTGGAATATCAAAGGAGATTCCTTTAACAGTTTCGATATACTGCTTGTCTTCACCTTTAAAGCTTACACGTAAGTTTTCAATGTGGAGTAAAGGGACACTTTTTTGTTGTTCTGACATTAAGTTTTCCTCTTATTTTAGTTTTGGATCTAATGCATCACGCAGTGCATCAGTAAACATTGAAAATGCCGTAACCAAAACAGCCATTGCGACAGAGGCTGCGACAAGCTGCCACCATTTTCCTAAAAGAAGTTCACTTTGTGCTTCATTTAACATACTGCCCCAAGACACTACACCTACAGGTACACCGAAGCCTAAGAAACTCAAAATAACTTCCGATTTAATAAAAGAAACCACCAAAATTGACATTTGAACCAAAGCAATATGGCTGACATTAGGAAAAATATGAATGAACATACGGCGAAAATGTCCAACACCAATTGCCTTGGCAGCCAGAACATATTCACGTGAGGTATGTTTCATATACTCAGCACGAATTAAACGGTAAACACCTGTCCAGCCCGTTAAACCTAAAATCAGAACAATAGATAAAATGCCCTTTTGTTGCAGCACGGCAGCTATCGCAAGAACTAATAATAAATATGGAATAGAAGTAAAAATGTTATAAAACCAGTTAAGGATGTCATCTACCCAACCACCAAAGTAGCCTGAAATTGCACCTAATAATGTGCCTAAGGTCACTGCGAGTAATGCTGAAACTAGCCCTACAATAATTGAGGTTTCTGCACCTTTAATGGTCTTTTTAAGAACATCTTGTCCCCATTTGTCAGCTCCAAATATAAGGGTACTTTTTAGCTCACTTTGCTGATCAAGTAAATGTCCACCGAGTTGCTGATCAATAGCTTTCATATCATCCGCTAACGGATCAACTACACCATAATAATCAATTGCACTTCCAGAGCTCTTTTCTTGTTTAATTTCAGCCTTGAGTTGGTGAATGACATCTTTTAAGGGATCGACTGGATTTTCTGGTAATTCCTCATCTACAGCGGCTGTCTTTTGCAAAGCTTCAGTTGTTTTATCTGCACCTATAAATGTAGGGGGTGCATAACTGACAGCAACTTCTTTGTTCCAGTCCGATGCAATCACTCCCGTAAATGATAATAGCAATACGACCAAATAGAACAGCACAACAATGAGCGATGCGATTGCAATTTTATCAGCCCGAAGACGGCGCATTGCAAGGCGCCATAAACCCGCTGAAGCAGGCGCTGTCTGGGTTTGTAATTTTCTTTTTGATAGAACACTTAGCATAACCCACCTACTTCAACTGTACACGTGGATCAACCACTTTGTAGACTAAATCGGCAATCAAGTTAAAAATCATGGTTGCAGCTGCGATATATACTGTAATTGCTTTAATCACAGGAAAATCACTTCGCTCAACCGCAATAATTACTTCTCGACCAATACCGGGAATACCAAAAAAACGTTCAATTAAAAATGCACCTATGAGCAGCGCAGGCAAAGTCGCCATCACATCGGTAATAATAGGAATTGAGGCATTACGTAAAACATGCACACCTAAAATTCGGCTTTCACCTACACCTTTCGCACGTGCCGTTCTAACATAATCTTGGTTAATCTCATCGAGCACAAAACTACGGTATAACCTTAAAGTAGGTGCAATACTCACCACTAACATAATTAAAATTGGAAGCAGGGCGAACTTAAATAAATTATCGGTAAAATTATCGCTCCAGCCCTGCACTGGAAACCAACTTAACTGATAAGCCAGGACATATTGAAAAACAATAATATAAACCAAGATACTAATCGACATACCAATGGTACATAACATCATGACCATACGATCTGTTAAAGTGCCACGTACTGCCGATACAGCCAAAGCTAAGCCAATTGAAATAACTGTTTGTAAAATAGTGAGTGGAATTAACAGCGTTAGCGAAGGCCCTAAGCGTGTTAAAATAATTTGTGAAACAGGTTCCCCCGTACTCCAACTTGCGCCATAGTCAAAAGTGAGAATCTGCTTAATAAAAATCCAGAGCTGAACGTAATAAGGCTGATCGACACCTAGTTGTTTACGAATATTTTCAATCTGCTCAGGATTAGACATCTTACCTGCCAGAATATAGGCTGGATCTCCACCCACCCAGTTAAAAAGAATAAAGATAAACAGCACTACTCCCAACATAGTTGGAATCATCTGCCATAAACGCCGAATAACATATGCCAGCATAGTGATAATTCCTTATTTAACCCGTTGTCCAGTAATTTCATTAAAGAACGCTTTGTTATCAGGTTCACGGCCAAGGAAATCTTTAACCAGCTCAGCTGCCGGTTTTTGGCTACCCTGGGATAAAATCGTTTGACGGTAACGTTGTCCTACTTGTGGGTTATTTAGGTTGTCACCATAAGCAGAAAGCATGTCTAGAGCTAAAACCTCAGACCACATATAACCGTAGTAACCTGCTTGATAGCCACCCATTAAGTGTCCAAACTGTCCTGGAAACTCTGTTGTTGGTACATATCCTAAAGCTGTAGCCGCTTCCATTTTTTGCCAAGTTTCTAAAGGTTTTACTTTTAAGGCATCAGCCGTATGAAGCGCCATATCGTACTGTGCATAAAGCGTCTGACGTGCATAACGTAAACCGCGCCCATAGTTATGTACTGCTTTTAAACGGGCAATTAGTTCATCATCAACTCGTGGGCATGCTGGATCACAATAATCGGCCACTTTAGATAAGGTTTCTTTACGGCGTGCCCACTCTTCATACATTTGAGATGGTGCTTCTACAAAGTCACGCTCTACAGATGTTCCAGACTGACTTGCATAGCGGGTATTAGATAAAATGCCATGCAAGGCATGACCAAATTCATGCACAAAAGTTTCGAGCTCATCACTATTTAAACCTTTACGGTTAAAGTTTGTGACGAGTGCTGAAACCGGTAAGCGGTTGGTTAAAGTGCTACCACCATATACTCCCCAAACAGCGGCATGGCCATATTTCCCTTCTCGAGGGAATTTATCCATATATAGACCGCCTAGAAGTTTTCCTGTCTTTTTATCGACTACATCGTAATATTCAACTTCGCTCTGCCATGCTTTCACTTTGACAGGTTTAAAATCAATACCATAAAGGTCAGATGAAATAGCAAATAACCATTTTTGTGCCGCTAAAGTCGGGAAATAATCACGAAGCTTTTCCTGATCAATTTGATATTTGCTCTTACGAAGTTTTTCACTCCAGTAAGCTTCACTCCAACGTGTGATTTCGGTTTTATCTAATGGTGTTTTTAAAGTTTGTGCTTTAAATGCTCGGAGCTCTTCTACTTCTTTGCGCTCAAGTGGTGCGACCGTTTTCTGTACTTCTGCCAAAAACTGATTTACAGCTTCGGGCGTTTTTGCCATACGGTCTTTTAACACCCAATCTGCATAACTTGCTTTTCCAAATAACTGCGCAAGCTCATAACGTAAATCTACTGCCTGTTTGAGTAGTTTTAAGTTTTGTTCAGTACCACGTCGTGTAAAGGCAATCTGGTATCTTTTTCTGGCATCATCATTATCTGCCAGTTCCATAAATGGACGATATTCCGGATACTCAAAACCTAATAGATAGTTACCTTTAGCATTTTTCTTTAACCCTGAAATATAACTTTCCGGTAGTCCTTTCATCTCTTCAGGAGTAAATTCAAGTTTTTCAGGGTTATCACGAATATTGCGGTTATATTCCTGTTCGAGTTTAGTCAACTCATCCAGAATGGCTTTCATTCTTGCACGTTTTGCTGGTTCTAATTGAACCCCCGTGTCTTCAAACTGATCGAGAATATCCTGACGGTATTTTTTATCTATTGGATCAGTTGCTTTTGTATTTTTAATTACGTTATATAGTTTTGAATTTTGGAATATATCAGTATGAAACTGATTAATTTTAATTTCGCAGTCTTCGGCTGCCTTACGTAATTTCGCATCCGGATCTACGTTACTATATAAACCTATGGGTCCTGAAAAATCTTCAAGATGAGCAAAAATTTTATCCCACTTGGCTAATATCGGAGCGGCAGCAGCATCGGTTTTAACAGGTATTTTTTCAAAACTTGAAATCTCTTGCTGGATTTTTTTTAAATTAGAATCGCACCATGTGGGAAGTTGCTCTGCTTTAAGTAATGGTAACGTCGCACGTGTCGCCTCTGCCGATGCAAACTGACTTATACCTATCGTCAACATACATAAACTAGTCATTTTCAGTGTGTTATTTTTCATCATATCTCCAATTTTTTTCATTTAATGATTAGATTTCGTATTTGTATCAATATCGAAGTACATCCATTCAGCATGTAAAATCGGATGCTTCTTATATCCAATGATTCTTGGTTGAGCCAACATATTTCTATAACGTGCATACAACACTTGCACTGGCATATACACTTCTAACAAACGTGTCATTTTTCGATAAATCACATCTCGTTCTGGGCCAGGCTTAATCTGTTGAGACTGACGGTATAATTGATCAAACTCTGGTATTGAACCGCAAGACCAGTTGGTCATATGGGTGTTCGGGCCATAAAAATTCTGCATAAAATTATCGCCATCTGGATAATCGGCAATCCATGCAGAAGAACCAAACATTCCGTCACACTGTTTTTGTGCCCGAATGAGGTCTGAAAAGAGCATAGGCTTGTAAACCATACGGATATTCAAACTGTCAAAGTTCTTTTTCCAAAGCTCAGCACTTTGCTGACCAATACTGTCATTGCGTGCCATATATTCAATGACCAGAGGCTTGCCATCTGGCTGTGTACGCCATCCTGAAGCATCTTTTTTATAGTTATATTTATCTAATAATAGATTTGCTGCTTTTACCGAATATGGGGTACTGCTTCTATATTGCGGATCAGAACCCACCACACCTGGCGGTACTGGAAAATGTAGACGCTCAGCATCACTATTACGTACTAATTTAATTTCTTGATCTATTGAACGAGACATTGCAATTGCACGGCGTAAAGCAATTTTTTCTTTACTCATTCCTCCAACAACAGGATTCTTAAGATTCCAATAGTTGTAACTAATTTCCGGATCAACAATACGAGATAAATGCACACCATCTTTTGCAAGTTCAGGTCTTAACTTGCCGTCTTTAATGGCTTTCGAGACTAATTGCCCTTCTAGTTGAATAATATCAACTTCACCACGCTGGAATGCCAACCATCGTGACTGGTTTTCTTCCATTACCTGAATATCAATTGTGCCGATTTGAGGCATTTGTTTACCTTTGAGCCGTTTCACAATTACTTGGTCCTCAGCGCTACTGGCTACAAAGTTCCAAGTAAAACCGCGATAATCAGGATTCGCTTTTAAAACAATACGCGAAGCAGGCACCCACTTACTGAGCATATAAGGTCCTGTTCCTACTGGATGCCCCATAACAAAGCCAGCTTTATCTTTATATTTTTCGATAACTTCACGCGCTACAGCCCCTGTAGGGTCATGTGCCAGTAATAAAGGAAAGTTATAATCAGGCTTAACTAACCGAATAACCAAGGTGTACTTATCAGGTGTTTGTAAACCGCTCACACTTTGATCGTAGTTAAACTTTCCTGTTTTACTGGCTGATTGTACTAAAGCATCCATACCTTCAATTTTGTTCTCCAACAACCAACTATTTGGCGAACGTAAATTTGGGTCTAATAAACGCTTAAAAGAGTACGCATAATCGTAAGCCGTTAACTCTCTAGGTTTACCTTTAAAAACAGGGTCCGGTGTAAAATAAATACCTTTTTTAATGTGAATCGTATAAGTCAGACCATCTGCACTCACTTCTGGCATAGCGGTTGCGATTTGGGGAATAAGCTTTGCTGGCCTTGCTAAATAGTCATAGGTATATAAAGTTTCAAATATCGAAGTGGTTACATGTGCTGAATATAAGTCATGGATATAAGCTGGGTCGAAACCTGTTTCAGCTGTTGGGAACGTATAATGTAAAACTTTATTCGGATCGGCTGGACTTTTTGCAAAAATAGTCGTGGTACCCGTTAATGCCATACTGGCAAATAATAGACCTACACTACAGTGCTTGAGCTTTTGTTTTAAATTTTCAGTCATGATGATCTTTATCTAAAATTATTTTTTAATAGGGGTAATATCAAGATATTGCCAGTTTGTATTCATCATCGGGTGAGGTTTAAAACCCTGAACTTGTGGTCGTATCAACCAATTACGAATTCGAGTTACATGAATAATCCAAGGATTGTCAGCTTCAATCTGGCGATTAAGCTTTTCATAATATGGTAGACGTTGTTGCGGTGGTAAATGAATGGCCTGAGTATAAAGAGCATCATATGTTTTAGACTGATAACAGGCATGGTTTCCCTGCCCAGCATTTGGTCCATATAATAATTGTGCAAAATTATCTCCTTCGGGATAGTCAGCAATCCATGCCCCGCTCCACATCATATATTTACATTGTGTTGCGGCTTTTAAGTTATCTGCAAAATTACTTACTTTAAAGTCAGCACGAATGCCAATCGCGTCTAGATTTTTTTTCCAGAGTTCAGAATGAATAACTGATGCTGAGCTATTTTCATTATTAATTTTTAAAACTAAAGGTTTGCCATTTGGTAAGGTTCGATAGCCATCAGCCCCTTTTTTATAACCATAATAATCAAGCAGTTTATTTGCTAGCCGCGGATTATATCCTACGCTACTTTTATACTTCGGGTTATATCCGTTTACACCTTCAGGTATAAACATTTCTGCTCTCACTGCCTGACCTTTATATGCCTGTTTTATGCTTTCTTTTTGGTCATAGGCCAAAGTAATTGCGCGACGAAGCGCAATTTTTTCTGGACTAAAACCACCAATGACAGGATCACGCATATTCATCATGGTATAGGTCATTTCAGGTTCTTTATATGGAAAATGTTTAATGCCTCTTTTTTGAAAAGAAGCTTTAAGTTGATTTCCATCTAACGCTTGAGGAACGGCATCTGCTGTAAGTTTGTCAAAATCTAATTGACCTGATTGAAAAGCTAACCATCTTGATTGTTGTTCTTCAATGATACTGACCACCACCTTGCCAACTTGCGGCATTTTCTTTCCAGACATTTCCTTAACAAGTTGGTTGTCCCAAGGCGTTCCTGTTGACTTAAAATTCCAGACGAAACCACGATAATCAGGATTGGCAACCAATTCGACCTTACTTCTTGGAACATATTTACTTAACATGTACGGTCCGGTACCTACTGGATGCATGCCAATACGATCACCGTAATAATCAACAACCTCTTTAGCAACACTACCAAACGTAATATAGGCAAGAATATAAGGAAAATTAAAATCTTGGCGAGTTAAGGTAAACTGTAGGGTATATCGATCAGTAGCTTTAAGCCCTGCAATTGGCGCGGCATAATCAAACTTTCCAGTTTTCTTTGCTTGAGCTACAACTGCATCAGCACCCACTAATTTTCCATCCAGAAAAGAAACGGAAGGTGCTCTATTTTTAGGGTCTAAAATACGTTTAATTGAATAAACATAATCTTCGGCCACCAATTCACGGCGCTTGCCTTTAAAGGCAGGATCATCCGTAAAATAAATACCTGGCTTAATTTTAAATATATAAACTTTACCGTCTTGCTCAACCTTCGGCATGCTTTCAGCCGTATAAGGAACTAGTTGTAGTGGACGTGCTAAATAATCGTATTTGAGTAGAGGTTCAAAAATAGCTTCTGCAATACTTGCACTATAGAAATTGGTGGTTTTAACCATGTCAAAACCGTCATCAGGTGCTTCATAGGCAACATGCAAAATCTTGTTTGGTTGTGCTGGCGTAATTGCATAAGCACATGGAATTGATGTAATAGCCAAACTTAAAATGGCGAGCTTAAAAAATTTTAATTTCAAGTTCATATCCACATAACTAATTTTTTTAAAAGATATTAACCTTTTGAGTAACATCTAAATCCGCATAAGAAAAGTTCTTTTTTCAGCAGATAGGCCTATTTGGGATTTGGAATTCACTTTCCTTTATCATCTTTTTATTTGATCAAATGGAAAAATAAATTCAAGTACCCAGTATTTTGTAACTACTGAATATAAAGCGAATTTCATGCCATCTATGAGTATTCATAATAAAATATTTAAGAATATTAGAAATTCATATTTTTATTAGGTACTTAAATCCGTTTGAACTATATAAATAAAAGTTACTTTTTGCCAAATATTATATTTGTATATGTTAATCATTTAACACCTTAAATGCACAAAAAAAATACATTGATGATTCATTATGCATCATATTAATCCATGTATACTTAATTAAAAATATCAACTTAATCTACTGATATTTAAATAAAATTATATAAAAAAATCTTACAACAAATAGTATAACATTACAT
>NZ_JBIUCP010000017.1:0-68307 GCF_044538765.1 Acinetobacter sp. ABJ-A23_2 | reverse complement strand
ATATAAATACGTCTAAGATATAGACGATTTAGCTATAAAAATAACTTATAGAACGCCCTACTCCATAAGTTGATAAGCGAACACTTCTAGCATCTTTTCTAGAACTTATTTCTCTATAGCTTTATTGAATTTATAAAGTTCTAAAGTATAGTCTCTAGTCTTTATTAAGATACTCTAATAAATACAAATAAATCAACGTGTTATATACAAAAACCAACAAAAACACTTGGCTTTTTATATGAAAAATCATGATATAAATCACGCTTCGAAATTTGCCTAATAACTATAAATTTCGACTATTACAAAAACTTTCTAATTATAAGGAGCGACTTATCATGGCTAATGGCTTTCCAGGTGGAAACTTTAGAATCGTTAACAAAGAAACAGGTGCATGTATCGCAAGCGCATACGGTGGACAAACCCATGGCTTACAAGATGCTGTAACTGCACGTGGTGAGACAGGTGTTTTACCTTATTCTCATACAAACGACCGACTATTTACGGTACATGACAAGGTTAAAAACATAGACGAAGAGCTTTGGTATTTTGACAGCCGCGTATATAACGGTGGTCATCGAGAGAATAAGCTATACAACAAAGTTAAAGATATTCGTTCTAATTGGGTGCTCGGTGCTCGTGTTAAGACAAATGCGATTGCATATAAATTATTAGACAAAGACTTAGAAAATTTTCTTAATCTTTTACCAAAGCAAGATGAAGAAACTCTCGCCCACTTAAAAACCAGTGATTGTCTTGATATCGTTCGTTTATTAGAAACATTTATTTATAGTAACGGCGAAGAAAATATTAAATCGGAACTTGTGGGTAAGCTCGATGATAAAAAATTTGACGAATATTTAAATGCAGTCCTCGCTCATGAGTCAATTCGTCATATCGAACAAAAGTTCCATGAATATGCTTCCTCTCCGTTGCTATTTTTAAATATTCCTGAACTTAAAAATTTACCTGACAGTCCTTTCACTCGGCATAATGAACAACTCTATAAAATCATTCTTGCTTCTGTCCAATTAGATGTTTTGGATCATAAAGATTGGACTTCAGATTCAGAGTTCCGTTTGTATTTAGACCGTCACAATATCAATATCGAGCAAATCAGTGAACTTCTAAAAAATATTAAGAACGAGAACCTGCAAGAGCTTTATGGGAAAGTATATAAAGAATATGAAAATACTCAGGATCTTAAAAAAGAAGCCATACAAGTCCTTCTAGAGCTTAGAAAAACGCTAGATTTACATACGAATGAAAAAAATATGGATACGGTCAAAAAGATTTTAAAAGTCAGCTTAAAATCAAATGAGTCTTTTGAACAACTGCAAACAGCATTAAACAGTACCAATGGTAAAGAAATAAAACCAGTTCATTGGCATAGCGGCGATATTTTCTTACAAGGGGCTGGTTGCAGCGGTACAACTAATTGGGCATTTAAAGATGGTTATATCTTTGTAGAAGGCCAACCAGATGCTGTACTGACACATCTCTGGGGTTCATCTGTAGGTATTAGTCAACGATCTAATGACCCAAATCAAATTTGGGAATTGAAATAAGCTTAATCTAGGCGCTGAGCTTAGGTTTTAGTCATTAAAACCTTTAGACAGCGACTCTAAAAGCTAAGTAAGTTTATTTTCAGTCATCCAAAGAATTTAAATCATTCTTTGGATGATTTTTAGTTTTATAACCATAAAACTGATTATAAAATTGAAATACTTATAAATTTCTTATACTTTAAATTGTTTAAAATTCATTCAAAAATAGTAACAATAAGATAGGTAAATCATGATTTCTTTAGAGCTTTTCATTACATTTTTAATTACTACAATTATTTTTGCTTATATTCCGGGTCCGGCAATGCTTTATACCGCTGCACAGACGCTTTCTCGCGGTAGAAAATCTGGCCTAATGGCAGCATTTGGAATTTTCTTAGGAAGCTGTTTTCATATCATAGCGGCATCTTTAGGCTTAACGACCATCTTTCAAATTATTCCAAAACTCTATGATATTATTAAAATTTTAGGTGCTTTGTATTTAGTTTGGTTAGGCATTAAATTAATTAGATCGACCTCATCCCCGACTCTTCATCAAAATATTGAAAATGGTCAGTTATCTTTAAAGCAGAGCATTTTGGTCGAAGTTTTAAACCCTAAAACCGCTATTTTTTATATCGCCTTTTTACCTCAATTTATTAATACCTCATTAGATTTCCCAGTTTGGTCTCAGTTCATTATTTTAGGACTGATTGTTAATCTGATCTTTGTTTCTGCTGATGTGGTTTGTGTGTTTTTAGCCAATTATATTAGCCAAAAATTAACTAAATCGGAGAAGCCCCAAAAATCTATGTCAGTGATGGGTGGACTCATTTTTATGGGGCTAGGCGTTTTTCTTGGCTTTAAAAATCAGTAGTTTCTACAGGTAAATGCTTACCTAACAAAGAAAAACTAACGTCCGCAACTTCCAACGGGTCTGAACTGGTCCAAATAATATGATTTCCCTCATTTGGACTTTCAGAATTTAAATGATATTGATTGAGCTGCCGTATTAACTGCGCTGTTACTGCTTCCGAAGGCTCAATAATTTGGATATCACGACCTACAATTTCCTGAATCGCATCTGAAACAAATGGATAGTGTGTGCATCCTAAAATAATCGTATCGACTTTTTGTTCGACCAACGGCGCCAAAATATTTTTTAAATAATCTTTAACTTCTGCGGTATGTGCTTTGCCCGTTTCAATTTTTTCAGCCAAGCCAATACACGGTACTAAAGACACTTTAATATCTTGCGCATACGTTTCTATTAAACTTTTTAAGTTTTTACCCCTCACCGTGGTGGCAGTTGCCAAAACAGCAATATGCTTGCTCACGGTCATGGCCACAGCAGGTTTTACCGCCGGTTCTATCGCTATAAGCGGCACATTAATTTGTGCTCTAATCGTTTCAACCGCTACGGCCGTCATGGTGTTACAAGCAATCACGATCGCTTTGCATTTGCCATGAGTAACTAGGTGTGAAATTAAATGCGTGGTTCTTGAAACAATCCAGTCACTTTCCCTGTCTCCATAAGGGACATATTTCGAGTCAGCGAAATAAATAATGTCTTCATTTGGAAGAGCCTCCCGAATATGCTTAAAGAGAGACAGCCCGCCTAAACCAGAATCAATCATTCCAATCGGGTTGTTATTCATGGTTTATCCTGTATTTCATGTATTTAGAAAAATTCTTTCATGGTTGCCAAGTCTGTGAGCACGACTTTGGGCTGAATGGTTTTTAATTTTTCGGCCGATGTATAACCCCAACCTACCGCAGCAAAATCAATACCTGCTTCATGTGCAGCTTCGCCATCCGTGGTTTGGTCGCCGACATAAATTGCTTGGTTTTTACTTACATCCAAAATGTTGAGAACTCGCTTAATTCGCTTCGCTTTGCCAAATATAGACGAGCCACCATCAATATGGCTAAAAAGCTCACAGAGTTCTTTACCCAGTACATTTTGACAGTTTTCTTTAGAGTTTGAAGTAATAATTGCGAGCGTATATCCCTGCTTATGCAGTTCAATTAAGTGGTCCCGCATACCTTCAAACAGATGAATTTCTTCATCTCTTTCTTTCATTAACCGAATAAAATCTTTCGCAATCCAAGGCAGTTTCCACCTAGAAACATTCATCTCTTTCATAATTTCTCTAGGCGTAAGTTGTTTGTAGTACTCGACTTCGTGAAGGCTTACCGATTTAAACTTATACTTTGCAGAAAGTTGATTTAAAACGCTTAGAAAAAAATGAAAGGAGTCGACTAAGGTGCCATCTAAATCAAAAATAATAGCCTGATATTCTTTTAGGTTTTTTTCCATTTCTAGTTTCGAAAATATATTTTTTATTATTATATTCTGTTTTCTATTGGTTTTTAAATCAGGCCCAACGAGGACCTGACCTAAATTTTGAATTTTATTTTAAGCTGCCGCTTTTTGTTCCTTTATCCAATTTTTAATACGGGCATCGAGTATATTTAAAGGCAAGGTTCCTGCATTTAAGACCATGTCATGGAATGCTTTAATATCAAAACGGTCTCCAAGCTCATGTTTTGCAAGCTCCCGTAGCTCTAAAATTTTGAGTTGGCCCATCTTGTATGCCAATGCTTGGGCAGGAATAGCAATATAGCGATCTGCCTCTGCCTGAATATCTGGTTCATCTAAAGCGGAGTGTTCACGCATAAAATCAATCATTTGCTGACGGGTCCATTTTTTATAATGTACGCCAGTGTCCACCACTAAACGACAAGCACGGAACAACTCACTCGATAGTCTTCCATAGTCTGAGAGTGGGTCTTTATAAAAACCAACATCTTTACCCAATTGCTCGGCGTAAAGTGCCCATCCTTCTATATAGGCGGTGTGGTTAGGCTGCTTTCGGAACATCGGCAAGTTTGGCAGGTTTTGGGCAATATCAATCTGCATATGGTGGCCGGGAATTGCCTCATGGTAAGCGGTCGCTTCCATTGATATTTTGGAACGTTCAGAGAAGTCGCCAGTATTTACATAAACTTGTCCGGGGCGTGAACCATCAGGTGTGCCTTGGTGATACTCCGCACCTGCCGCTTCTTTTTCTCGATATTGCTCTACAGGCAAAACTTCGACTTTATTTTTGGGTAATAAACCAAATAGCTTCGGCAACTCCGGTTGCATTTGAGCAATATACCCGCGATAAATCTCTAAAATTTCTTCACGAGATTTTGGGAAAACAGCAGGATTTGTTTTTAAAGATTGTTGGAAACTTTTTAAATCATTAAAACCTTGTGCTTTGGCAATTTTCAGCATTTCCGCTTCTATACGAGCAACTTCTTTTAACCCGAGCTGATGAATAGTTTCAGGGCTTTCCGACGTGGTTGTATTGTTTTCTACATAAAAACGATAAAGCTCATCACCGTTTGGCAAACTCCATATACCCTCGTCCTGTCGTCCATAGGGTAAGTAATCTTTCTGAATAAACGTTCCGAGTTTTTGATAAGCGGGGCGAACTTGCTGATCTATGGCCTGTAGTATTTCACGGCTTAAACGTTCTTGTTCTGCTTTCGAAATGTTTTTTGGAAATTGCTTTAATGGCGAAGCAAAAACGCTGTCTTTCCCTGCTGGCGTTGCAATGCTATCAATCTGCTTTGCTACTTTTTCAAGTAAATATTTCGGTGGTATCAAACCATCTTTTTGTCCTTGTTTCGCTAACTGAATACCTTGATCAAGAATAAGAGGAATTTGTTTTAAACGAGCAATATAATCTTGATATTGCTTAGCATTGTTAAATGGAATCGAACTAATAAATCCCGGAAATTGTAAATGTAGTCCCCACATTTGATTGAAAGGCATCTCATATAACTTCAAATCATAACTTTTAAGTGTCTCTTTCAACTGATAAATCATTAAATCTTTATTTAATTGATCGGTTGCTGAAAATCCTGTGCTATCGATTGCTTCAAAACGTTTTAAAAAATTTTGAGTAGTTTTTTTATCTTTCTCAATCTGAGTTTTTGAAAATTCGGTCCATCGATTGTTATAGCGTAAATCGCCTAAAGTCGTTGCAGTTTCAGGATTATTTTTTAAAGTATATTCCCACTGTTCTTGTAAAAGCTGGTTTAAAGCTTTCACCCGAACAGAGACATCACTGTTTTGTTTAGCTTGTGATTTTTCGGTGGTATTTGTATTTATTTCGGGGGGTGTAGCATTAGAGGAATGAGACATCCAAAATAAAACACTGATACAAGCATAATGTAAGGTTCTGTTTTTCATTTAATTATCCAGAAATATTTAACGAAGTTTAAAATATAGACAAAACAAATTACGTGCCAAGCAGCCTATAAAATCGTGTAAAAATCGAGTATTTTTTAACTCAATGATTTTATAAATTAATTTTCTTTTTAATTAAATTATTTATAGTTGCTATCTATATTCCGAATCTGACTTTAATTTACCAGAAAGTCAAAAAAAAGCGCACATGAGCAATCTCAGTGCACTTTTTCATTTCTACATTAAAAATTGTTTCTCAAGAAAACAAATATTGATAAACAATATACGCAGCCAGTTTTGCTGTTCTGTTGTCTAAATCAAATTTTGGATTGCACTCAGCAATATCTAAAAGTTTGATTTTGCCAGTCCCTTGAATATGCTTAAAAATTGCTTCAAAAGTGGCTAAATCAATTCCTTTTACGGCTGGCGCACTGACCCCCGGTGCAACCGCAGCCGCGAAGACATCTAAATCAATCGTAACGTACAAACCGTCTACTTTTTCAATAAAAGCATCAACCGCTGCAAGCACGTTTGGTAGGTTAAAAATATTAACCTCATGATCACGTAAATATGAACAATTCAGCGCATCGGCAGTATCAAACAAAACTTTAGTATTGGCATGGTTGGCGACCCCAATACATAAATAATTAAATTGTTTTTGATGCTGTTCTGAAAGCCTTGCTGCTTGTAAAAAAGGTGTTCCAGAGGTGGCATGCTCTGCTTCACGCAAATCAAAATGGGCATCAAAATTAATAATGCCTATTTTTTTATCTGGCGCATGGGCTTGCATATATTGGAATAGACCACTAAAGCTACCAAAAGCAACTTCATGTCCACCGCCCAACACAATCGGTTTAAAACCATTTTGCAGGCTATTTGCGACTTGTTCTGCTAACTCGGTTTGTGCTTGCTCTAAATTCTCATATTCGCAGGTCACTGTACCCAAATCGACAATACTGACTGGACGATGAACCGGTAAGTTAGCCAGTTGTGTGCGAATCGCATCTGGCGCATCGGCAGCACCAACTCGGCCTTTGTTACGTTTCACGCCTTCATCAGAGCTAAAACCAATCAGGGCAAATTCAGCATGTTGGGTGGTATTCACAATATGGTGAATACGTTGGTGTGCTTCACCCTCGCCATCATGTCGGCCTTGCCATTTAAATGTGTGATTCATGTGACACCGTTTAAAAAATAACTTCTTGTCCATGCTGAACGACTCGCTTAGGCAAATCTCCGCCCAGCCAGTAAACAATTTCAGATGGATGCTCAATATCCCAAGCGACAAAGTCAGCGACTTTACCCTGCTCCAAACTACCGTGCGTTTGCTCTAAACCGAGTGCTTGTGCCGCATGAATGGTGACACCCGCCAATGCTTGCTCAGGCGTTAAACGGAATAACGTACTGCCCATATTCAGCATTAAACGCACAGAAAGTGCTGGAGATGTACCCGGATTTAAATCACTCGATAGCGCAATACGCACACCATGTTTAATCAGGCTTTCGATTGGTGGATATTGTGTTTCACGCAATAAATAAAAGGCACCCGGCAATAACACAGCAACCGTACCCGACTCTGCCATGGCTTTGACATCATCTTCGGTCATGTACTCTAAATGGTCAGCCGACAATGCATGATAACGTGCTGCCAAACTTGAACCGCCTAGCGATGAAAGCTGCTCCGCATGAAGCTTAACGGGTAGACCCAATGATTGTGCCGTTTTAAAAACACGTTCAACCTGAGCTGGTGAAAATGCCAAATGCTCGCAGAACGCATCTACAGCATCGACCAAACCTTCTGCATGTAGTTTAGGCAGCATTTCTGTACAGATATGCTCAATATAAGCATCGCTTTGGTCTTTGTATTCTGGTGGTAAAGCATGAGCAGCCAAACAGGTGCTTTTGACCGTCATTGGTAATTTTTCACCAATTTGACGGATCACACGCAGCATTTTGCGCTCGTTTTCGTAATTGAGTCCGTAACCAGACTTAATTTCAATGGTGGTTACACCGTCTTGCTGCATACAGCGGATACGTTTCAGTGCTGAGTTTAATAGCTGTTCTTCGCTTGCTTCACGTGTTGCACGTACTGTACTTGCAATACCGCCACCACTTGCAGCAATTTCAGCATAACTTACGCCTTGTAAGCGCTTTTCAAACTCAACACTACGGTTGCCACCAAAAACACTATGCGTATGACAGTCGATGAAACCTGGGGTCACCCAAGCGCCATTTAAGTCAACTGTTTCGGAATAAGTGTCGGCAGGAAGTTGTTGTTGTTTTCCAATCCAATGGATGAGATGCCCTTCGGTAACAATTGCAGCATCTTCGATATAAGAATATTGCCCATTTTGCATGGTCGCAATATGGCAGTTCTGCCAAAGTTTTTTCATTAGCCTATCCTCGAAACTGCCCAACAGATAAACCATTGGGCAGTTGATTTGTTAGCTTTCCATTTCTATGTTTTGCTGGACAGGCTCACTTTCCTTTCCCAAGCTTTGCTCCGGCTTTACCCAAATGCGATACGCAATGGTTAACAGAGCAAGCCATGCCGCACCTACATAAATTGCAGGACGCGAGTCTGGGAAGTAGCCCATCATCACTAAAATGAACACCATAAACCCGATTGCAAAAGCAGGTGCATATGGCCATCCGAATACAGGGAAATCCAGTGCCTTAATTTCAGCAGTAGATAATTTACGGCGCATCGCCACTTGCGAAAGCAAGATCATGAGCCATACCCAAACTGTTGCAAACGTTGCAATTGATGCAATGATGACAAATACATTTTCAGGAATCAGGTAGTTCAGTACCACACCAATTAACAGCACGCCAGCCATAACCACAACAGTCATCCAAGGCACACCATTACGTGAAAGTTTCTTGAACACTTGCGGTGCTTGACCACGATTTGCCATACCGTACAACATACGGCCTGCACCAAATACATCACTGTTAATTGCTGAAATTGCAGCAGTTACCACCACAACGTTTAGAATATTTGCAGCAGATTTAATGCCTAAGTTTTCAAAAATTTGTACAAACGGACTGCCTTGGCTACCAATCTGGTTCCATGGGAAAATCGACATAAGTACAAAAATAGTCAGTACATAGAACAGTAAAATACGGACTGGAACGGCATTAATTGCTTTTGGTAAGGTGGTTTTCGGGTCTTGTGACTCACCTGCGGTTAAACCAATAATTTCGATACCACCAAAGGCAAATACAACTACAGATAAACACCCAATCAAACCTGCAATACCATGCGGCATGAAACCATCATAAATCCATAGATTTTGAAGCCCCGGTACAACATTGCTGTGATCAACATGGAAGCCATAAAACATAAGGCCTAAACCACCGACAATCATGGCAACAATGGCACTGACTTTAACAATTGAAAGCCAAAATTCGAGTTCACCAAAGACTTTTACATGAATAAGGTTAATTGCACCCAAGAACATGATGAGAGACAAAATCCAGATCCACCGCGGTACATCGGGATACCAGAACCCCATATAAATACCAAACGCAGTGACATCGGCAATTGCAACAATCACCATCTCAAAAACATAGGTCCAACCTGTGGTAAAACCAGCCAACGGACCAATGTACTGAGATGCATAGTGGCTGAATGAGCCAGAGACAGGGTTATGGACAGCCATTTCACCCAGTGCGCGCATAACGATATAAATTGCAATCCCTGCAACGATATACGCAAGTAATACTGAAGGCCCTGCCATTTTGATGGCAGTCGCCGAACCATAGAAAAGCCCAGTTCCAATTGCTGAGCCCAATGCCAAGAAACGAATATGGCGGGTATTCAAACCCCGCTGTAGTGTGGAGTTTTGTGACATTTTAATCTCCAATCCTTGAGGAAATTTAGTTGGATTCGGCCACTCCATGTGACCGTTTTATCAATCACACTTCAGATAAACTAGGGAGTAGTTTTGGAATGAGTAACTCGTTTAGGCAACCACTCGCAAGCAATTCGCTAGCCTGTTCGATATCAGGAGCAAAGAAACGATCTTCACTGTAGTAAGGAACTTGATCGCGCAAGATTTTACGAGCTTGTTCAAGTTTAGGCGAGCTTTTTAAACCTTCACGGAAGTCTAAACCCTGACAAGCGCCTAACCATTCAACAGCTAAAATGCCACGAACGTTGTCAGCCATGTACCAAAGACGCTTACCGGCATTCGGAGCCATCGATACGTGGTCTTCCTGATTGGCAGAAGTTGGTAAGCTATCGACACTTGCAGGATGCGCAAGTGCTTTATTATCGCTCGCAAGTGCAGCAGCTGTCACTTGTGCAATCATAAAGCCTGAGTTAACACCGCCATTTGCAACCAAGAATGGTGGAAGTTGTGACATGTGGCGGTCCATCATCATCGAAATACGACGTTCAGACAATGAACCAATTTCAGCGATCGCCAATGCTAAATTATCTGCCGCCATTGCAACAGGTTCTGCATGGAAGTTACCGCCTGAAATCACGTCACCTTGTTCAGCAAATACGAGCGGGTTATCCGATACAGCATTTGCTTCAATTTCTAATACTTCAGCCGCCTGACGGATTTGCGTTAAACATGCCCCCATCACCTGTGGTTGGCAACGTAAAGAGTATGGGTCTTGAACTTTGCTACAGTCTTCATGTGAATGTGCAATTTCACTTGAGTCTGTTAATAGGTCACGATAAGCCGCAGCTACATCAATTTGACCACGTTGGCCACGTACTTCGTGAATACGCGCATCGAATGGTGCACGTGAACCCAACATTGCTTCAACGCTTAAGCCACCACAAACCGTTGCAGCAGCAAACAAGTCTTCAGCTTCAAACAAGCCACGTAACGCATAAGCCGTTGACACTTGTGTACCATTTAAAAGTGCCAAACCTTCTTTAGCAGCTAAAGAAATTGGTTCTAAACCTGCAACTTTTAGAGCTTCAACTGCTGGTAACCATTCGCCCTTATAACGCGCCTTACCTTCACCAAGTAATACTAAAGACATGTGTGCAAGTGGTGCCAAGTCACCTGAAGCGCCTACTGAACCTTTTAGTGGAATGTGTGGGTAAACTTCGGCATTAATTAAAGCCAACAAAGCATCAATTACTTTACGACGAATACCAGAGAAACCACGCGCCAAGCTATTTGCTTTCAATAGAATAATTAAACGAACCATTGCGTCATCAAGTGCTTCACCTACACCTGCTGCATGCGAAAGAACCAATGAACGTTGTAACTTTTCTAAATCTTCAGGAGCGATTTTGGTTGATGCGAGTAAGCCAAAGCCCGTGTTAATACCGTAAGCTGTACGCCCTTCATTTACAATTTTCTCAACGCAAGCCACGCTTGCATCAATTGCAGATGAAGCACTTTCATCCAATTTAACTTTGATCGGGTTGAGGTACGCTTGACGTAAATCGGCTAAGGTCAATTTTCCCGGTTGGATAAGTAATTCCATGTTGGCTTCCTAATTTTTTGCACTATATTCTGCTGAGACGGTGCTTTTCACAATTGCAAAAAGCACCGCTAGTTCTTCCATGTATTTTTATTGCGTGATCATTGGCAAGTGTAAGCCTTGCTCTTTGGCACAGTTAATCGCAATTTCATAACCTGCATCGGCGTGACGCATAACACCTGTTGCAGGGTCATTGGTCAGTACGCGAGCAATACGTGCAGCAGCTTCATCTGTACCATCACACACAATTACAACGCCTGAGTGTTGAGAGAAGCCCATACCTACACCACCACCGTGATGTAAAGACACCCAAGTTGCGCCGCCTGCTGTATTTAGCAACGCGTTTAATAAAGGCCAGTCTGATACTGCGTCTGAGCCGTCTTGCATTGCTTCAGTTTCACGGTTTGGACTCGCAACTGAACCTGAGTCTAAATGGTCACGACCAATCACAACTGGTGCAGACAATTCACCGCTACGAACCATTTCGTTAAATGCCAAACCAAGTTTTGCGCGTAAGCCTAGACCCACCCAGCAAATACGCGCTGGTAAGCCTTGGAAGCTAATACGTTCACGAGCCATGTCTAACCAATGATGTAAATGTTCATCATCAGGAATTAACTCTTTAACTTTGGCATCTGTTTTATAAATGTCTTCTGGGTCACCAGAAAGTGCAGCCCAACGGAATGGACCAATACCACGACAGAACAATGGACGGATGTACGCAGGTACGAAACCTGGGAAATCAAAAGCGTTTGCTACGCCTTCATCTTTCGCCATTTGACGGATGTTGTTGCCGTAGTCAAATGTTGGAACACCCATTTTTTGGAAATCAAGCATCGCTTGTACGTGCTTCGCCATCGACTGTTTTGCAGCTTTTACCACAGCTTCTGGTTCAGTTTTCGCACGTTCACGGTATTCGTCCCAAGTCCAACCTACTGGTAAGTAACCATTAAGTGGATCGTGTGCACTTGTTTGGTCTGTCACCATGTCTGGACGTACACCACGGCGAACAAGCTCAGGTAAAATTTCAGCAGCGTTACCATGAAGCGCAATTGAAATTGCTTTACCTTCTTTTGTATAGCGGTCAATACGCGCTAAAGCGTCGTCTAAATCAGTCGCTTGTTCGTCTACATAACGGGTACGTAAACGGAAATCGATACTTGCTTGTTGGCATTCAATATTTAAAGAACACGCACCTGCAAGTGTTGCAGCTAGAGGCTGAGCGCCACCCATACCACCTAAACCAGCGGTAAGAACCCAACGACCTTTTAAATCACCGTTGTAGTGTTGGCGGCCTGCCTCAACGAAAGTTTCATAAGTACCTTGTACAATGCCTTGGCTACCAATGTAAATCCATGAACCTGCTGTCATTTGACCGTACATTGCAAGAGCTTTTGCATCTAACTCGTTGAAGTGTTCCCAGTTTGCCCAGTGTGGTACAAGGTTTGAGTTTGCAATTAAAACGCGTGGTGCATCTTTATGAGTTTTAAATACACCTACTGGTTTGCCTGATTGAACCAATAAAGTTTCGTCAGTTTCAAGATTTTTTAGCGTATCTACAATTTTGTCGAAACATTCCCAGTTTCGTGCTGCACGACCAATACCGCCGTATACAACTAACTCTTTCGGGTTTTCTGCAACGTCCGGATCAAGGTTATTCATCAACATACGTAATGGGGCTTCAGTTAACCAACTCTTAGCCGTTAATTCAGTGCCGCGTGGTGCACGAATTTCTACATCACGAAATTTTGTTGTCGTTGTTGTCACAGTCGGACTCCTTCCTTTGAGCTTACATCAGCAGAACATCACTTGTCTCTGCATTTGTATAGTAATGTATTAACTTGTATATACATCCATATACTACACAAATATTTTTCGGCGTGAAGAGGGTTACTCATATTTTTTTGAAAAAATTGAATAAGCTTATGAATTAAATTAATTTATTTTTATATTAGGCATAAAAAAAGCACATATCCTCTAAGAAGACATGTGCTTTTTAAGTCGTAAATGATGTCTTTTTATCGTTGAATTAACTCAATGACATAGCAGCTTTTGAGTTGTTTTTTGGGAAAACTGATCGATGTGATACCAGATTTTTTCTCAATTTTTAGCGTCTCGTGAGCAGCAAGCTGAACGGAATGATCATCCACCTTTACTTGTGTTTCACCACCCTGATTAAAAATGAAAATCAGGTCTGCCGAGCTAATAAATACCTGCTCCGCTGCATCATTCAACCACTGAAAACGGGCATGAAACTTTGCAGGATCATAAATTAAATTTAAATCTCGAATTGCACCGTCTACCAGTTCACTTTGAACCTGACTCTCACCATGAAAAGCAAAAATATCTCCTTGGTTCAGCGTTTTGGCTGGAAGATCATCGACATGCAATACCATGCCCTGCCCATCAAGTACGCTAATAATGCGCTGCTTATTGGGAAATAGCGAAAATGGCCCAGAAGTGGTCACATCTGCCATCGAAATACGCCACTCAAAGTCGGCATCACCTTGGCTTCGAGCAATTTCTAAAGTAAAGCCAGCACCGTTTTTCCAAAGCATTTTTGTATATTGATCGGCCCTGATCAATTTAATCATGGGTTAAATTTCCCTTCGAGATAATAGCGACTACCCGGATAAATCAAACGCGCACTTGAAATGAGTTGTTTGTTTGACCATGTGCGGCGACGGATCAGTAAGCATGGTTCAGCTTTAGTAATCTTTAACCATTTACACTCTTGCGGTGATGCTAAAACTGCCTCAACAATATGCTCACCTTCTGACACAGGCGCTTTTGCCATGAGGTAAGCATTTGGGGTAATGGTTTTAAAATCTTGTTGTAGATAATCTGGAATAAGCGCTGCATCGACTAAACGATCTTCGACCTGAACAGGGACATCATTTTCATAATGCACAATAATCGAGTGAAATAATCTTTGCCCTTCACGAGTCTGCATTAACACGCTTTGCTCTGCATTTGCATAAATTTGTTCTAAGACTAAAACTTCAGCGTGGTGCTTATGGTTTCGTGCAATAATCTCATCGGCAATATTATTAATCTGAAAAAGTGCAGTTCGGCCTTGCCCTTCAGCAACGAAAGAACCAACGCCTTGAATTCGAACTAGTAGGCCCTCAGTCGTTAACTCACGAAGCGCACGGTTTACAGTCATACGGCTACAACCGAGTTGATTAACCAGTTCACTTTCCGAAGGAATTTTTTTATTTACAGCCCATGAACCTTCATAAATCTTTTGTGAAATCAGTTGTTTTACGCGTTGGTATAAAGGAACTGGACTATCAGCTTCAATCGAAAGCTCAGCATGTTCTTGTTTTGATGTTCTGGGCATAACAAATACTCAAAAAGGCGGCAGGCAAAAAGGTATTTTAGTTGACATGCTATGTATATACAACCACATACAACATGTTAATTTATGAATTAAATAGATTTTAAAAAGTTTAAAAAATAAACATAGCTCGATAAGAGCTAATTTAAAGTTTTATGTAAAGAAATTCAAATATATAAAGGCTTTATCAATATTTATTTAATAATTATTTCTGCTATGCCTGTGCTCAATTCAAGGATGTAAAAAGTATCGTCTTTTCTGATTTACGAAATGCTGCTTAAAATTTTTATTTAAAATAACTGATCGATAGTATTCTTCTGCCACACAGTATATTAATAAAGCTGGAAGCACATCGAATGCGTAATTATAAAATAGATATTCTTCGAGGAATGTCTATCCTTTTGGTTCTTTTACATCATTTTAATATTCCCTATAAACTTAAAGATACATGGTTAGGTTTTGATTTCTTAGGTGAAGCATTTAGCACAGTCATCGCAAGAAACGGAAATTATGGCGTCACCATGTTTTTTGTGATTTCGGGTTTTTTAATTACCCATCACACCTTAAAAAGAGACAAACAATTTTCCGCAATTAACCTCAAACATTTTTATATCCGACGGGCAGCGCGTATTTTACCGTGTTTGATATTACTCATTTTAGGGGTAAGCATACTTGGTTCATTTGACTTAAAACCCTTTATGAACCAAGCACCGAACGGCATTGAGGTTTCTTATCCTTTAACCATATTTGCAGCTTTAACCTTCTGGATGAATATCCTGATTATTAAATTTGGTTGGGTAAACTACGCTTTGGGCATGTTGTGGTCGCTCTCTGTGGAAGAAGTTTTTTACTTTGTTTTTCCATTATTGTGCCTGTTCACGCGTAGTAATAAGGTCTTTATTGCTGTACTTGTTGGAGTCATTTTATACGGGCCTTATTTTAGATCTCTGCATTTTGGAGAAGAAAGCGGCGCTTATTTATATCATTATTTTTCAAGTTTTGACGGCATAGCAATTGGCTGTTTAACAGCTATCTTTTCTCATAAATACCAGCCAAATTGGGCCTATAAAAAACCTCTTTCGTGGTTGATTATTTTGAGCATGGTCACTCTATATTTATATGCACCAATTAAAGAAGTGAGTACATGGGGTATTAGCCTATTTGCTTTTGCTACAGGTCTACTCATTTTGTGTTTTCAGCATCCTTCCAAAACACAAGCACATAACCTATTTAACAAAGTGATGGTCTGGTTGGGGCAAAGAAGTTATGAGACTTATTTGTTCCATCTGGTAGTACTAGGCCTTATGAAAGTTGCTTTTATTCCGGCTCAAACCGACGCTAGCATCAAAATTATGCTTTTAATTGGCTATTTGGTTCTGACTTTCATCATTAGCGCAGCGATTGAAAAATATTATTCCAGCCCACTCAACAACTACATTCGAAAGATTTTTATTAAAGACAAATCATAAAATAAGCCCCTTTTAAATAGGGGCTTATTTAATTAAGCGATCAACATAGTTTCATCATCTTGCTTAAAAGGGTTCGACCAGTTCTGCCAAACTTGTGGTCCTAAAGCCATTTCTTCATCGCTTAATAAGCAGCTATCTAAGCGTTGTATTAAGGCTTGCTCATCCATTTGCATACCAATTAAAACCAGCTCCTGACGTGCATCACCTGTTTGAGCGTCCCAAACCTTTTTAATTTTTTCGATGCTGTCTAAGTCACTCGGCCAGTCTTCTTCTGCAACGGCGGCCCACCAATAACCAGCTAAGCCATGTCGTGCCATGGCCCCCGCTTGTGACCATGAATAAGCCAATGTCGGTTCAGCAGCCAACCAGAAAAAGCCTTTAGAACGAACGACACCCGGCCATTCAGCTTGTACCAAATCATAAAAACGTTCTGGATGGAAAGGTCGGCGGGCACGGTAAACAAAGCTACTGATTCCATACTCTTCAGTCTCTGGCGTATGCTCACCACGTAATTCTTTTAACCATCCCGGTGCTTGTGCGGCTTCATCAAAATCGAATAATTGTGTATTTAAGATTTTATCTAAAGCGATCTTTCCAAATTGAGCAATTTCAATTCGAGCACGCGGGTTTAGCGTTTTTAAAATCGCGATGAGCTGGTCTTGCTGCGCCTGATCAATCAAATCAATTTTATTCAGCACGATTACATCACAAAACTCAATCTGATCGATAAGAAGGTCGACTACGGTTCTCTCATCTTGCTCGCCTAAGAACTCACCACGTTGTTGCAGAGAGTCGACTGAACTGTAATCTTTAAGAAAGTTAAAAGCATCGACTACCGTGACCATGGTGTCGAGTCGAGCAAACTCATTGAGAGAGTTTCCATTTTCATCTTCAAAGGTAAAGGTTTCTGCAACAGGCAGTGGTTCTGAAATACCTGTTGACTCAATCACCAATTGGTCAAAGCGCCCTTCATCGGCTAAGCGTCTCACCTCAACCAGTAAATCTTCTCGTAGCGTACAGCAGATACAGCCATTACTCATTTCAACCAGTTTTTCATCTGTCCTTGAAAGCTCTGCCCCACCTTCGCGTACTAATGCCGCATCAATATTCACCTCTGACATATCATTAACAATCACGGCAATACGGCGGCCTTCACGATTATTTAAAATATGGTTGAGCAATGTGGTCTTTCCTGCACCCAAAAAGCCCGATAAAACAGTGACGGGAAGCTTGGCAAATGAGTTGGCGATTGCAGTGTGCATGGCTTGATCTCTTTGAATAATATTTAAACTGATCATGGCTGGCCATTTAAATATGGCCAGATCACAGGCGTAATCTATTTCTAAACCACAATAATGTTATGTTATAACATAACTATTGATCAAGTTTTTATTCTAGTTTTATTCAAGCCAATTCATTTATTCTTTGAAAAAATTGCTTTTATAGTCACTGACAAATCGAGGTTCTATAGTGGTGGTCAGGTCCCCATGAACGAAAGCCTTGGCTATCAATATGGATTTGTCCCGAGGCATAAACACCCAGACCCATGTTAAGTGCTTGTCCTTTGGTTTCCCAGAACTGACAAAGCTTGGTTTTGGTTTGTTGAATATTAAACTGGTCTAAGTCGCTAGGCTGTTCTGGCCCAATTCGAAAATCAAGTGCTGCATTAAAGACATGTCGGGAAGCATCTGCACCACCGGCACAGCGGTTTAAAGATAAAGCTCGATAGGCCGATGTCACTTCAAAATCGTTAATCACACCATCGTCAACCAATGCTTTTAAAATGCTAAGCGTCGGAACAATATTGGACCAAACCTCTCTCGGCGGTACCGCATAAGGCTCCACTCCACATTTTTGCCAGTCTCGAGCTGAACGTAATAACTCATAATCTGGGACTAAATTGGCAAGTCCTTTCTGCTTAAGAAATTGCTTATAAGCCTGCACAGAATGTGCGTGATCTGCGGTTGCAACCCAAGCAATATAATCTTCAGGTTGTTGTTTTATTCTTACCACTGTTTTAGATGGCTGAGGCAAAGAGTGTGGATGCTTAGAAACCGTTGGCTTAGGTGTTTGAGTCGTACACGCGGTAAGAGAAAGTAAGATTAAACCTAAATAGGAATATTTCATAAATATGTTGTTCCTCCCTGAACATCGGGAAGCCTTAGTTATTCATTTAAGAGATGTTATAATATAACAATTACAAAGTCCTTTAATTTCTGTTGTAAATTTTAAAAATTAAAAAGGACGCATTAATACGTCCTTTTTAATTTCTAACTCAGACCTGATTACATATCTGCTTCTAAAGCATGTACAGGCTGCTCAGCTTTTAACTTACGGCGTTTAAATTGATAAGCCACCATTAAGCACAAAATCCAACCCGGAATCATCATCACCGCCACACGCATATCTGGTGTTAGCGACATGACAACTAAAATTCCAAGCATGAACACGATACAAAGATAGTTGCTAAATGGATACATGAAACTTGGGAATTTAGTGGTTTGACCTTGGCGGATCATGAATTTACGGAATTTTAAATGTGTCCATGAAATGACTACCCAGTTAATCACAATCGCTGCAACCACGAGCATCATGAGTAAACCAAATGCTTTTTCAGGGAAAATGTAATTTAACAACACACATAAAATAGTGACTGCCGCAGAAAGGATCACTGCATTGGTTGGAATACCGCGCTTATTAATGCGTGCAAATAATTTTGGTGCATTTCCTTGCTGAGCAAGACCGAGCAACATACGGCTACTGCAATAGCTTGTACCGTTATAAACTGAAACTGCAGCAGTCAAAATAACGAAGTTAAGTAAAGTCGCAACACCTTGGCTGTCTAAAGAAGCAAATACCATTACAAAAGGACTGCCGCCTTGTGCCATTTGATTCCACGGAAATAATGCGAATAAAACAAGAAGCGTCGCAATATAGAAAATCAAAATACGATAGATAATCTGGTTGACCGCTTTAGGTAAGGTTTTGTCTGGGTCACGTGCTTCAGCCGCAGTAATACCGAAAAGCTCAATACCACCAAAAGCAAAAATAATGACTGCCATGGCCATCACCAAGCCTTTAATACCATATGGGAAGAAACCACCTAATGCCCAAAGGTTAGAAATGCTGGCTTGTGGCCCTGCCGTACCGGTTGCAAGTAAATACGAACCGAAACCGATCATGGCTAAAATGGCTAAGATTTTGACAATGGAAAACCAAAATTCCATTTCGCCAAAAAACTTAACATGCAATAAATTAATACCATTAATGAGAATAAAGAACGTTAGAGCGGATGCCCACGTTGGGATTTGCGGCCACCAATATTGAATATAAAGACCAATTGCACTTAACTCCGCCATACATACCAGTACGTTGAGTACCCAGTAGTTCCATCCTGACATGAAGCCTGCAAAAGGCCCCCAATATTTGTAAGCAAAATGACTAAAAGAACCACTTACTGGTTCTTCTACTACCATTTCACCGAGCTGGCGCATCATTAAAAAAGCAATAAATCCTGCAATCGCATAACCCAAGATTACCGACGGACCTGCCAATTTAATCGATTGTGATATACCAAGAAACAGCCCTGTACCAATCGCTCCACCCAATGCTATCAGCTGGATGTGACGATTACTCAAACCGTGTTTCAGGTTTCCTTGCTCTTGTGTTGACATATGATTATTCTCATCCTTGTCACGTAATTTTTTTCCAATAAATTACGTATATCATAAATTGATCAGATTTTCATAGAGATTGATGAAAAAATAATTGCGTTACTTTTCTCACAACCGCGCATGTAAGCAGAAAATGCAAGAAATAACAATTATTATGCAATGTGTAATTAAATTATGTATTGCGTAATTTTATGAATTCAGTATTATAAGAACCATGAAGCAATTGGTTGTTCTCGGTCTATATCAAACTCATAAGTAAAAAGATGACCTGAATAAAGGTTAAAACTTATTGAGTAGCTCAGTCCCTAGACCGAACTTTTATTTGTATAAGACGCGAGATGAAGACAAGGAAGCGAAAATGGAACAAAAACTAAACTCTTTTATTGAAGTTTCACCTCAATCTGATTTCACTATTCATAATTTGCCTTATGGTATTTTTAGTAGAACAGCCGAAGGCGAGCGTCAGGTCGGTGTAGCTATCGGTGATTGGGTCATTGATCTCGCTGCTCTTGAAAAGCATGGTCTTTTAAAACTTTCAGATCAAGACACATACTTTAACCAGCCTACACTGAATAAATTTATTGAATCAGGCAAAGCCAACTGGTCTAAAGTTCGCAAAACATTACAGTCTCTTCTTTCAGTTGAAAATTTAACACTTCAAGAAAACGAAGCATTACGTCAGGAAGTTCTAGTTAAGCAAGACAGCGTAACTTTACATTTACCTGTTCGCGTATCTGGCTATACCGATTTCTATTCTTCTAAAGAACACGCAACCAATGTCGGCTGTATGTTCCGTGACCCTAAAAATGCCTTGCTGCCAAACTGGACCGAATTACCTGTAGGTTATAACGGTCGTGCTAGCTCTGTTGTAGTGAGCGGAACTCAAGTGGTACGCCCATCAGGTCAAATCAAACTTCCAAATGAAGAACGTCCAGTTTTCTCAGCAACGCGTAAACTCGATTTCGAACTTGAAACAGCATTTATTGTGGGTAAACCAACTCAGTTGGGGCAGCCGATCTCGATTGAAAATGCTTGGGACCATATTTTTGGAATGGTTCTGCTAAACGACTGGTCAGCACGCGATATCCAACAATGGGAATATGTGCCTTTAGGTCCATTCAACTCAAAATCTTTCGCTAGCGCTATTTCACCTTGGGTGGTAACTCTGGAAGCACTTGAACCATTTAAAGTTGAAGGCCCGAAACAAGAACCGAAACCACTCGCTTATTTACAAGAAAATATCGCCAACAGTTACGACATTAATTTGAGTGTTGAAATTCAAACACCAAAATCAGCACAAACTGACGTGATCTGTAAAACCAACTTCAAATATATGTATTGGTCTATGGCTCAGCAGCTGACTCATCATACCATTGGAGGCTGTAACGTTCAGGTCGGTGACTTAATGGGCTCAGGTACCATTTCAGGTTCTACACCGGACTCGTATGGCAGCTTGCTTGAGCTGACTTGGAATACCACTAAACCTCTGACACTTGCGAATGGTGAAACTCGTGGTTTCTTACAAGACGGCGATACGCTCATTATGAAAGGTCACTGTGAGAAAAATGGTATTCGTATTGGCTTTGGTGAAGTTCGAAATACTGTACTTCCTGCATTAGCTTTTGATTTTGCAGAGACTTCGGAGCCTGACTATGAAGCTGTATAGTTACTTTCGTAGCTCTGCAGCTTACAGAGTACGGATTGGCCTCAACCTTAAAAGCCTCGCTTATGAAACTGCACCAGTTCATTTAGTTAAAAACGAGCAGCAAAGTGAAGATTATTTAAAGTTAAATCGCAGTGCCTTAGTGCCAACTTTAGTAGACGGCGATTTAACCTTGTCACAATCATTAAGTATTTTGGAATATCTGGATGAACAATATCCGGAAACCAAACTCCTTCCAAATGATGTGAAAGACAGAGCCAAAATCCGTGCTTTTGCACAGGCAATCGCTTGTGATATTCACCCGTTAAACAACTTACGCGTTTTGAAATATTTAAAAAATGACTTAAACGTTTCAGACGAACAAAAAAATTATTGGTATCAGCACTGGATTATTGAAGGCTTTCAAAGTCTCGAACAGCTACTTCAAGATTCAAACGGACAGTTTTGCTTTGGACAACAAGCAACGATTGCCGATTGCTGCCTCATTCCACAAGTCTACAACGCGAAACGCTTCAAGATAGATTTATCTGCGTTTCCAAAAATTGAATCAATTTATCAACATTGTTTGTCTATCCCAGCCTTCTATAACGCGGCGCCAGAACAACAACCAGATTGGGAATAGTAAAAGGAGTTTCAACATGACATTTGCCATTAAAAAAATACATCACGTTGCATATCGCTGTAAGGATGCGAAAGAGACTGTTGAGTGGTATAAAAAAATGCTCAACATGGACTTTATCTTAGCTTTTGCTGAAGACCATGTGCCTTCAACCAAAGCCTTTGACCCTTATATGCATTTATTCCTAGATGCTGGTCAAGGCAACGTTTTGGCATTTTTTGAATTACCAACCCAACCAGAAATGGGCCGAGATGAAAACACGCCTCAATGGGTACAACATATTGCCTTTGAAGTTGAAGATTTAAATGCCCTTTTAGCTGCCAAAAAACATTTGGAAGAAAATGGCGTTAAAGTACTAGGCATTACCAACCACGGTATCTTCCACTCAATTTATTTCTTTGATCCAAATGGACACCGTTTAGAACTGACGTATAACGATATCCATGCTGAAGAAAAAATTGCAAAAATTACTGAAGAAATGAAAACTGAAATGTTAGATGAATGGAGCAAAACTAAACGTGCTCCACACCATACTCATTTCTTGCATGAAGAAGAATTAGGCGCATAATTCTTTCAAAGCAATCGTTTCAAAAGTCGGCATTGGTGGGAATAGTTTGAATGAACTGTTCTATATCAATGCCGATTTATATTGTTTAAATCTACTAAACTTCTCTCAATTTACGCTATAAATAAAAGATGAAGGTCATTGTAAGAATTGTTGATTATTAAACATGTGAATTTTGCTAATAGAAAAAGGTGATTTCTATTTTTCTATAGGCTCAGGCATGATGTAAAACGCATCAATTCCAATTTATGTTTATACATAACTGTTTAACTGCTGAAGTAAATCGATTAAGGGTATTTAAATGATTGAAGAAAAAGTATCTGGGGGGGTTCAATCACTTGAAGTTGGTTTATCCGTACTAAATGCCCTGTTAGAGCACAATCAACCGATTATTCTCAAAGACTTATCTAGTAAGCTCGAGATGCACCCTGCCAAAGTACACCGTTATTTGGTGAGCTTAATTCGCATGGATTACGCCAAACAACTTGAAGATGGGCAATATGCCCTAGGCGATCAGGCATGGCGTTTAGGCTTAAACTGCATTCAGCACAGTGACACTTTACAGCTGGTACAGCATCTAATTTATGACCTACAAAGCAAAATTGGCTGTGGTATTCAAATTAGTAAGTGGTCACCGAAAGGCCCTGTTGTGGTCCAGTCTATTGAATCTAACCACCCTATTTCGATTGTGACCAAAGTTGGCTCAATTATGCCTTTAGTCAATTCTGCTGCGGGACGTTTATTTGCTTCTTACCTTCCGGAGCATTTTATTCGTCCTTTATTAGAAGCTGAGTGGCAAAAGCATCAGGAGCTTGGTCTAAACATCGCACCACACAATTGGCAAGAGTTTTTAGAACTTAAAGATACGATCCGCCAGCAACAAATGTCGGCAGCTAAAGGTGATTTGCTTACGGGTATTAACGCAGTCGGTCTACCTGTATTTAATTCAAACCAAGGGATTGAGTTTTGTCTTGTGGCGCTTGATAGCGAAATGTTTTTACCAGTCGACCCACAAAGTAAAATTATCGAAACGCTAAAAAATGAGATTAATTTAATTAATCAATATATTAAAAGCCGCTAATCATTAGCCATAAAAAAACCAAGAGCAATGCTCTTGGTTTTTTTAGATTAGAGACAAAGCAAAAATTATTTTGCTTCGAGAACACCACGGCGAATTTGGTCACGTTCAATCGATTCAAACAATGCCTTGAAGTTACCTTCACCAAAACCGTCGTCATCTTTACGTTGAATGAATTCGAAGAAAACTGGCCCAATCATGTTTTGAGAGAAGATTTGCAATAAAAGCTTCTTCTGACCGTCTTTAGTATTACCGTCAAGCAAAATACCGCGCTGCTGTAATTCATCAGTCGGTTCGCCATGCTCAGGTAAACGGTCTTCCAACATTTCATAATAAGTGTTTGGCGGTGGAGTCATAAATTGTAGACCCAAGCCTTTTAACTTATCCCAAGTCGAAATTAAGTCATCACAAATAAATGCGATATGCTGAATACCTTCGCCATTAAAATCAGCTAAGAATTCTGCAATTTGACCGTTACCCTTGTCTGAGTCTTCATTTAAAGGAATACGGATCATGCCATCTGGAGCAGTTAACGCTTTAGATGTTAAACCTGTATATTCGCCTTTAATGTCGAAGTAACGAATTTCTTGGAAGTTAAAAATCTTCTCATAGAAGTTTGCCCAGTACTCCATACGGCCTTTGTAGACGTTATGAGTTAAGTGGTCAATTTCTTTTAAACCAGCGCCTTCAGGATTACGCTGTGCATCATCAAAGAAAACAAAGTCATTTTCATAAATGTCACGGTCAACCAAGAAGATTGGCATTCCACCAATACCCTTAATTGCCGGAATGTTAAGCTCCATCGGCCCAACACTAGACTGCATTGGTTCTGCACCAAGCTCAACAGCCTTTTTAAAAGCTTTTGCCGCATCACGTGTTTTGAATCCCATTGCGCAAGCAGATGGGCCATGCTCATTGAAAAAGAATGAAGCATAAGATTCTGGCTGATAATTCAGGATAATATTGATATTTCCTTGACGCCATAAGTACACTTTTTTCGATTTATGCTTGGCTATTTTTGAAAAGCCGATTGTTTCAAAAATTGTATCTAATTCATTTTCTTTTGAAACAAACTCAATAAATGCAAAACCGCATAGTTCTAATGGGTTCTCTAAAATATCCATCTAGTTTCCCTCTGGTGATTACCTGATCCGTTTATTTCTCATGCTGATCTGGTCAGCTCCTTTCTCTATAGAATACGCATTTGCTGGGAGAGTGTTTGAACCGTCAAAATGCCTTAGCCCAACGCATCCTATGAGAAAAAAACCAATAACTAAAACGAAGATTGAGTGAGCACAAAGCCGATGATTAATTTCCCTTCTATATGGTGTTTATTTTCCATACACACAGTCCTTTCTTATCTAAAAGTACGATTGAGATTTTTCAATAAACCTTTAAAAATCGCCTTTTCCTAAAGTCATTCCTAGATTTATGGAGGCCAACATCCTTGTTGGACCCCCAATGGCCATTTACCTTAAAACAGATGCTACTAAAAACAATTAAATTATGCAATACATAATTTAATTATGAATTGTGTAATTTATTAATCAAATTACACCGTTTGTTTGTGCCTGTTTTAGATTTCATATTTTATAAATCATTGGGTACACTCACATGGCTTTTAAAGTTCTAAAGGCGGAAAACTCATGCTTTTAATCAGTGCTTGTTTAATTGGTGAACCTGTACGTTATGACGGCCGATCATGCTTGCACACTACGCTTCAGCAGTTATTTTTAAATAAAAAAGCCCATGCGCTTTGCCCGGAGTTATTAGGCGGTTTTAGCACGCCTCGTTTACCCGCAGAAATTGTAGGAGGAACAGGTCAAGATGTGCTTGATGGAAAAGCAAAAATTACTGATTCATCTGGTTTAGATGTAACAGACTTATATTTAAAAGGCGCTTACCGCACTTTGGAAATTGCACAGCAAATAAAAGCAAGCTGTGTGGTTTTAAAAGAAAATAGCCCATCTTGTGGCAGTCAAAAAATTTATAACGGAACTTTTCAAGGCGAGAAGATTACGGGTGTTGGGATTACCACAGCACTGTTACAGCGCCATGGTTTTAAAGTGATTTCTGAAAACGAAATTGAAGATTGGTTAGCAGCACATCCTCTTTAGTACATTACTCTGCTTTTACTTGAGTAGATTTATCTTCACCTGTACGCCGTGCCCAATAAGTCGCAAGCGCAGGACCAGAAATATTATGCCAAAGGCTGAAAATTGCGCTTGGTACGGCAGTAATCGGGGAAGCCGCAAAATGCACTGCTGCAAGCGCCACGCCTAAACCTGAATTTTGCATACCGACTTCTACAGCAATTGCCTTACTGTCCGCATACGGTAGTTTAAAGAACCGAGCTGCTGCAAAACCTAATAAATATCCAAATCCATTATGTAATATCACTACCGCTAAAATAAGCAAACCTGACTGTAAAATAGCCGCTTTGCTTCCACCAATAATAGCTGCCACAATCGCAACAATTGCAATCACTGAAACTAATGGCATGACTTGAATATAAGATTCAACCTGACGTTTAAGCCATGTTCTTAAAATCAGACCAACCACAATAGGAAGTAGTACAACCTGCAAAATCGAAATAAACATCGAAGCTGCATCTATCTTTAACCATTGGCTAGCAAGCAGATAAAAAATAGCAGGCGTTAACACAGGTGCTAAAAGTGTTGATACCGATGTACAAGCGACCGATAACGCTACGTTACCCTTGGCCATGTAGGTAATCACGTTTGAAGCTGTTCCACCTGGGCAACACCCCACCAAAATAACCCCAACAGCGATTTCCGGCGGTAAATTAAATAATTTACATAGAGCAAATGCCAAGCCCGGCATCACCACAAACTGTGCTACCACCCCAATCAACACCGCTTTAGGGCTTTGTAATACCCCTTTAAAGTCATCGACGGTCATAGTCATTCCCATGCCGAGCATAATAATGCCCAAGATCCATGGAATATAAGCTTTAAGCCAGACAAAAAATTCAGGTTGCCAGAGTGCCAATGCCGCAAAAACGATGACCCATAAAGCAAACGTTTTCTGAACAAATTGAGTAAAACGTAATAATGCAGACATGCTGTTCATCCATACCAAATCGCAATTAAAGCCCAAACATCATGGGCACTATCTCTAGCATTCACTTAACAAGTCAGTCGATTGAATACGGATAACCCCTTGTTGCTGCATGGTTTGCCATGCCTGTTCTAACGAACCGTTGAGATTAATACCTTTGCACGCATCTTCAATCACTAGAGTTTTAAAGCCGAGTTGAATTGCATCTAAAGCAGTCCATGCAACACAAAAGTCCGTGGCAATACCAACCACATAAACCGTATCAATGCCACGCTCTTTTAAGTAACCCGTTAAACCCGTCATTGTGGTGTGGTCTGCTTCCATAAAAGCCGAGTAGCTATCAATATGAGCATGAAAACCTTTTCGGATAATCAGCTGAGCTGTCGGAATATTTAAATCTGGATGAAACTCGGCATCATGCGTGCCTTGTACACAATGCTTAGGCCAAAGCACTTGTAGTCCATACTCGAGTTCAATGGTTTCAAATGGCTGCTTGCCTACATGGTTGACTGCAAAAGATATATGATTATCTGGATGCCAATCTTGTGTGAGGACGACATTTTCAAAACAACCAGCAAGTTGGTTAATGGTTGGAATAATTGTATCGGCGTCGACAACTGCCAGGTTTCCACCCGGCGTAAAACCATTTTGTACATCAACTACGACTAAAGCCGAATTTTGTGGTTGTTTCTTCATTTTCATGCCATCTTAAGTCCCATTCGGGAAAAATATGCATTTTATCTTGCCATAAAAAAGACTGTATCAAGTAGGGATTCGCAGAATTGCACCATATTGTAATATTTACTGTCTTTTACTTGAAATGATCAAATTGGCATTCTATGTTTTGCTCAAGTTTACATAGGGTTTATCAGTTAAGCATATTGTTCTTATGCGTCTGATCAGTCATAATTTGCATAATTGTCATTCAACAATCTGTTATTGTTAGAACTGGACAATCAAAATACTGCAACCATCCCACATTTTGTTTTTCTTACCTCAGATTCGGATGGATAAATAGGATATTTTTTAAAATGACTCAGCAAGCACAGACCATTCAAGGCTCAATCGTCGCAATTGTCACTCCCATGTTGAAAGATGGCGGTGTAGATTGGAAGGGTCTTGAGAAGCTGGTTGAGTGGCACATAGAACAAGGTACAAACAGTATTGTAGCCGTCGGTACAACCGGCGAAGCCTCAACATTGAGCATGGAAGAGCACACACAGGTTATTAAAGAAATTATTCGTGTAGCCAATAAACGTATTCCAATTATTGCCGGTACTGGTGCAAACTCAACCCGTGAAGCAATCGAATTAACTAAAGCAGCTAAAGACCTCGGTGCTGATGCAGCTTTACTTGTAACACCATACTATAACAAACCAACCCAAGAAGGCCTTTACCAACACTATAAAGCGGTTGCTGAAGCTGTTGAATTACCTCTTATTCTTTATAACGTACCAGGTCGTACTGGCGTAGATTTGTCAAACGATACAGCGGTACGTTTAGCAGAAATTCCTAATATTGTAGGTATCAAAGACGCAACAGGTGATGTACCTCGTGGTAAAGCTTTAATCGATGCTTTAAACGGCAAGATGGCTGTTTACTCGGGTGACGATGAAACTGCATGGGAACTTATGCTTCTTGGCGCAGACGGTAATATCTCGGTTACTGCAAACATTGCACCTAAGGCAATGAGCGAAGTATGCGCGGTTGCAATTGCTAAAGATGAGCCACAAGCGAAGACGCTTAACAATAAGATTGCAAATTTACACAATATTCTATTTTGCGAATCTAACCCAATTCCTGTGAAATGGGCACTACATGAGATGGGACTGATTGATACTGGTATTCGTTTACCACTCACTCCTCTCGCTGAGCAATATCGCGAACCTCTCCGCAATGCCCTAAAAGATGCGGGAATTATTTAATAAGAGCAATTTATGATGCAATTAAGTCTTGGTTTAGTCCTTGCAGTTTCAGCCTTAAGTTTAGCTGGCTGTGGTCGCTTCGCACTCAATAATCACTCTTTAGATTATAAAAAAGCAAAGCAACTCGCCCCGCTTGAGTATCCTGCCGATGCAACTGTACGACCAGCGACACCTTTGTATCCTGCACCAACAGTAGACCAGCTCGCTATCGATCACGCACCGAAGTTTGAAAACAAGCGTGGCAACCGTTTTGCATTGCCACGCCCTGAACAAACGAAAGATGATTCAGCAGATACATCTGCTCAATCAGGTAGCGCGCTTAGTCGCCCTCAACTTGTGACAGATGGTAATAAAAACCCACTGTTAAAAATTGATGGAAGTACTGCTGAAATTTGGCAATACACCAAAGCGACCTTAAGCACGTTAAATTACAACATCATCGCTCAAGGCAGTAATCAAGCGACGATTAAAGTAAATGACAAAACTTATGTGCTTAAACTGACTGGTGTTGGCTCTAGTCATAGCCTTGCTCTCTTTAATCCAGACAACACTTTTGCAAGCCCTGATGTTGCTGCGGAAGTGTTAAACCAGATTTACCAAAATTGGCCAGCCTAGTCGTTTACTAGGCATTTTTTTTTAAAAGGTTCCCTCATGTTAAAACAAACCTTGCTCTATACTGGTAAAGCAAAATCTGTATATGAAACAGACAATGCCGACCATCTGATTTTAGTCTTTCGTGATGATGCCTCTGCGTTCAATGGCGAAAAAATCGAACAACTAGATCGTAAAGGCAAGGTGAACAACCGTTTTAACGCCTTCATCATGGAAAAACTTGCTGAAGCAGGTATCGAAACGCATTTTGAAAAATTGCTTTCTCCAACTGAAGTTCTTGTTAAGAAACTTCAAATGATTCCTGTTGAATGCGTAATTCGTAACTACGCAGCGGGTTCTTTATGCCGTCGTTTAGGTGTTGAAGAAGGTAAAGAACTTACTCCTCCTACATTTGAATTGTTCTACAAAGATGATGGCCTAGGCGATCCAATGGTTAACGAATCTCAAGCGATTGCTTTAGGTTGGGCGACTGCTGAACAGTTAGAACAAATGAAAGTGTTAACTTATAAAGTAAATGATGTATTGAAAGCATTATTTGCTGAAGGCAACATGATCTTGGTGGACTTCAAACTTGAATTTGGTGTTTTCCATGACCGTATCGTACTTGGTGATGAATTCTCTCCAGACGGTTGCCGTTTATGGGATAAAGACACTAAGAAGAAACTCGACAAAGACCGTTTCCGTCAAGGTTTAGGCGGTGTTGTTGAAGCTTATGAAGAAGTTGCTTCTCGTTTAGGTGTAGATTTATCTGACATCTAATTCGCCAGCTTCATTAAAAAACCGAGCATTTCCGCTCGGTTTTTTATTTTCAGAACCCTAAAATTTAGGAAAAGTAGACAGATTTGTATATTTAATTAAATTATGACTTGCACAATATAAAAGCAAAGCACTAAAATCTAAAAAAACACTAATTGCATCACAATAATTAAATTTAAAGTATGGTGAATTTTATGGAACTATTTAAGCCTGAAAAGAGATTAATGAATCACTCGATACATTTTGGTGAAAATCCATTAGTGATTTTATCTAATTTTAGCGATTCCGCTTTGAAACAAGGCTGGAGCGAAGCTGAAGTAGAAACTGTCATTTCTGAAGCTTCTCAAGGTGACTATATGAAACTCATACGCACATTGAGAACATATACCTTACTTTAATCATCTACCTTACTGTAAACGCACAGACCTAACCTCTCGCCGGTTCCGGACTCATTCATAGAACTTGCTCGCCTTTAACTCAGGCAACAAATAGTCTTGTTATACAAAGTACTCTCTATCTCTGTTTATATTTAACCGTCCTATCTGGTTAACTGCTTTTATTCGCATATTATTTTGTTTACCACCGTATCATTCAATTTATAAAAAGACACATAAAGCTGTTAGGAATAAACTGGATTTATCCCGAATGCTGCCTTAACAATAAATAAAAATAATAAGTAGAAAATATTTATTCAGTGAGGAGCAAATCTGATGGATCATGAAATAGAGGAAAAAAAGGTCGAGCAAACCTTAAGCTGGCGTGAAAAAATGGCAGTAGAAGAACATGAGAAACTGTCACCCCGTTTGGTCTATGAAATTATCCGCCGCGATGGCGCAGAAGAACTGGATCGCCCAACAGCTGCACTGATCTTTTCAGGCATTGCAGCAGGTCTGGTCATCAGTTTTTCATTTGTATTTAAAGCGATTATTGCCTCTTATATCCCAACTGATGCGATCTGGACAGATTTAATCACCAATTTCGGTTATACCATTGGCTTTCTAATTGCCATTTTGGGCCACATGCAGCTCTTTACTGAAAATACTATTACTACAGTTGTGCCCTTATTTAAGCCCTTTACATTGGACAAATTAAGAGCCGTGGGCCGTTTATGGGGGATTGTGATTCTATGTAATATCATTGGAACAGCTTTGGCGAGTTTATTCTTCCTGACCACTGATCTGTTTACGCCAGACATTGATAAAGCACTAGATGAACTCGCACATCATGTTGCATCTTTTTCTGCAATCCAGAACCTGCTTAAAGGGGTTATGTCGGGACTTTTAATTGCCGCATTGGTCTGGATGTTACCCTCTGTTAGCAATAAATTCCTAGTCATCTTTTTCATGACTTATCTGATAGGACTAGGCGACTTTACCCATGTTGTCGTTGGCTCTACCGAAATGTCCTATCTGGTCTGGCAAGGAGAGGCTTCTATTGGCGAATATCTATTTAATTTTCTAATCCCAACCACCATTGGCAATATTATTGGTGGTACAGGCGTGTTTACCCTGCTGATTTATGGTCAGGTGACTGAAGAATTGGAACAATAGCAGGAAACAATAAACTATTGCTCCTGCTGCCATCGGCGTTGCTGGAGGCGCTCACCTTCAACTTCACGCTTGTTTCTTGCCGACTCATAAAGTTTGGTTCCCTTCAACTCAGGCGGCAAATAGTCTTGCAACACAAAGTGCTCTGGGTAGTCATGAGGATAGAGATAATTAATTCCATAACCTTGTTGTTTCATCAGCTTGGTCGGTGCATTTCTCAAGTGTAAAGGTACTGGTAAATTTGCCGTTTTCTCAGCAAGTTCTAAAGCTCGATTAATCGCTAAATAGGTACTATTACTTTTTGCACTTGTTGCTAAATAAACCGCGGTTTGGCCCAGAATAATTCGACCCTCAGGCATACCCACCGCTTGTACAGAGCGGAAACATTCACCTGCAAGCAATAGCGCATTAGGATTCGAGTTCCCAATGTCTTCCGAAGCTGCAATCAACATACGTCTTGCAATAAAAACCGGATCTTCCCCACCTTTAAGCATCCGCGCCATCCAGTACAAAGCCGCATCCGGATCACTACCACGAATCGATTTTATAAATGCAGAAACGAGGTCGTAATGCTGCTCACCCGATTTGTCATAACGTGCAATATTTTGCTGAGCGACTTTTACCACTACAGCATTGGTAATGGTATTTTCAATTTCTGGCTCAAAAGTACTCGCAATTAAATCCAGTAAATTAAGCGCTTTACGAGCATCGCCTGCCGCAAACTGCAAAAGAGCATCGTACTCTTCAATATGAATATAACGTTCTTTTAAGAATTTATCGGCTTGAAGTGCATTGTTGAGTAAGGTCTGAATTGCATCACTGTCTAAGCTATTTAAGGTATAGACCTGACAACGTGATAAAAGTGCACTATTGACTTCAAAAGATGGGTTTTCAGTCGTCGCGCCTATTAAGGTAATTTTTCCTTTTTCTACCGCACCTAATAATGCATCTTGTTGAGATTTATTAAAGCGATGAATTTCATCAATAAAAACGACTGGTGTCAGTAAATCACCACTTTCTGCAATTACTTCACGTAATTCTTTTACACCCGTATTCAGCGCAGATAAGCTTACAAATGGGCGATCTATCGCTTGAGCCAAAAGTAAAGCAATCGTCGTTTTACCAACGCCTGGCGGCCCCCAAAAAATAATAGAAGGCAAATGCCCCTGATCAATCATTTGACGTAGAGGTGCATGTTCACCTAACAAATGATCTTGCCCAATAATTTCAGACAAGTCTCTCGGGCGCAGGCGTTCAGGAAGTGGAATATGGGTGTCTGACATCTCAAATAGCTTTATCGTCTTTTCACTATAGTCTATTGCGTCTCACAGAAATCTACAATTTGAATCTATGAGACACATCCTTTATTTACAGGCGAACTCGAGGCCTTAAGAGAGTTTCTTACTCAGCTTCAGTAGACGGGCTTTTGGACCGTCTTCAATCACCCAAATTGAACCGTCTTGTGCTTCATGTAAACCACGAATACGTTGCTTCATTTCTAATCTCTGCACTTCTTTTACGGGCTTATGCTCTAAATCTACAACTACAATGGCTTCGGAGGATAATCCGCCAATTAAGGCTTTATTTTGCCACGCAGGAAATTGTTGCCCGCGATAAATAATCAAGCTCGACGGTGAGATTACCGGAGTCCAGTCTATCTCAGGTGCTTTAAATTCAGGACGAGTGTGATGATCTGGAATAGGCTGACCTGAATAATGGTCGCCATTTGAGACAATTGGATAACCATAGTTTTCGCCTTTGGTAATAATATTAAGCTCATCACCACCTTTAGGCCCCATCTCAACCACCCATAGCTGTCCTTGGCGGTCAAAAGCCATACCTAAGGGATTACGGTGTCCCAGTGACCATATTTCCGCAGTGACGCCGCCTTGCTTATAAAAAGGGTTACCTACGGCTGCTGAACCGTCATCATTTAAACGCAGAATTTTTCCCAAGTTACTTTTCATGTCTTGGGCAGGATCAAACTTTTGGCGCTCACCTGAACTCACCCAAAGCTTACCATCTGCGTCAAAAAGCATACGATGCCCATAATGGCCTTGCCCTGAAACTTTGGGCACTTGCTGCCAAATCTGCTTTATATCGATAAGTTTTGGTTGATTAGGGTTAGATAAATCTAATTTCGCACGTGAAATCACTGCACCAGATCCACCTTGTCCTTTGGCTGCATAACTGAGATATATCCAGTGATTTTTGGCAAAGTCTGGGTGTAGAGCTACATCCCCTAAACCGCCCTGTCCGCCATAGTTCACCGCTGGAACATCCTGAACATCTAGCACTTGTTTATTTTGGGGATTAAAAATTTTTAATTTGCCTTGTCGCTCAGTGACGAGTAACCGTTGGTCCGGCAAGCTGGTAATCGCCCAAGGTTCATTAAAATGTGTAATTGCCTCTAGCTGATAAGTTTGTTTGGCAGCATTGGTTTGCTCTGTTTTTGCAGTTGTATTTTGTTCAGGATTTTTTGAATTAGTATTATTGGAGCCACAGGCCATTAATAATAAGAAGCTACTGCATAACAAGGGGGCTGCTAGTTGTCTCATCATTTTTATCTCCTTTTGCTTTTATTTTTATATAACGGAGATCATTAAAAAATTTACGATAAAAGTGTTACTTTATTATACGCTGTAATTTAAATGCCCATCGGGAGCGTATTAACGCACCCAACGCACGACATAATCTTCTAAATCATCTTCATGTACATCAGTTTCAGGAATACAACGTCCTGCAACCGACTTTTTCGCCTTAACGACGCTTTGTCTCGTACCCGTATTTAAATAGTGCCAAGAAGGTAAATTCTTGCCTTCATTCAAACGTTTATAAGCACAGCTTGATGGTAACCAATGAATGGTTTTCAAGCTTTCTGGCGTCAGTTGCAAACAGTCAGGTACTTGCTGCTGACGGTTTGAATAATCCGAGCAACGCCCTGTGCTGCAATCGAGTAACTTACACGCTACCTTGGTGTAAGCAACTTCATGGGTATCTTCATCTTCTAGCTTAACCAAACAGCATAAACCACACCCATCACACAAAGCTTCCCACTCAGCCTGTGTCAGCTGCTCTAGCGTGTAATTTTTCCAAAACATTGGACGAAGTGAGGTCTCGGTAGACATAAGTTTTTAACAGCTATATAGATAAAGCAAAGTGAGATTATAGCATTGAACTACACTGGGCTTAAGAAAATAAGCCGTATTTTTGGCATCACAAAATGATTGTTTAATATACATTTCAACCACATAAACGACACATTTCGTGCAAAAAACACGCTATATAGTAAAAAGACAATGAAAAATAAGGAGGACAGCATATGTTCCGTTGGGCAATAATTTTTGCAGTGATTGCACTCATTGCCAGTCTATTAGGGTTTGGTGGTGTTGCAGGGTTATCTAAAGACTTTGCCGTGATTTTATTAGTGATCGCTGTAATTCTCGCTGTTATTGGTTTTATTTCGCGAGGCCGAACCTAATTTAATTATGACCATATCAAAAAGAAGGAACTCGTTCCTTCTTTTTTATTGGCTGATTGTTTCTATGTTTTTCTTTTGATGTAGATTTTTACATAGTTATTCATATGACTTTTATTTTTTTATGCTTTAATCAAGCGTATTTAAATCAAGTTAAATTTCAGGATTAATGTCATGAGTACAGCAATTAAAACCCGTGAAATTCAATATACTGCACCAGATGGCAGCCATTTAATTGGTTACTTTGCAGCTCCAGAGAGTGAAAGCCCTGTAGCTGGTGTCATTATTGGTCCTGAGTGGTGGGGTCGTAACGAATACACTGAACAACGTGCGCGTGAACTTGCTGAACACGGTTATGCTGCGCTTGCAATCGATATGTATGGCGATAAAAAAGTGACTACGACTGCAGCTCAAGCTTACGAATGGATGATGCAGACATTTGAAGAGTTAGACACGGTGACTGACCGCGCTAATGCAGGGCTTCAAACTTTAGCTGCTCAACCAGAAGTGAACAGTGAAAAACTTGCAGCGGTAGGGTTTTGCTATGGTGGCAAAGTAGTACTCGATCTAGCTCGCTCAGGTGCTCCCCTCAAAGCAATTGCGACATTCCATGGCACATTAACACCTAAGGCTCCTGCTCAAAAAGGCAACATTCAAGGTGAAGTTTTAGTTCTACATGGTGAACTAGACAGCATGGTCACCTTAGAAGATGTTGCTAATTTTGAAAAAGAGATGCAAGCTGCTGAGGTTAAACATGAAGTAGTGGTTTTAAAGGATGCTAAACATGGCTTTAGTAACCCGCTTGCAGATGAAAGAGCTAAAGCGAATGGTGTCGACCTTGGCTACAACAGCGAAGCGGAAAAACAAGGCCTTGCTAAAATGTACGCTTTATTAGAACGTACTTTAAAATAAAAGAAGCAAATTTGGAGCAAATGGTTCTTTTTTCGCATTTGCTCCCTTAAATCTTTATGACTTTGCAATATTTTTCCTGTATTTTTTAAATCATACTTCAATAAATATACTCCCGTTGAGCTAGAGCAAAGCCTAGTCTTATTTCCCGCACTCGGGGTTTAATGGAATAACATGAGAGGATACAACAATGACTGACAAGAAATGTCCGTATTGCAATTTTGATGAATATGACATCATTGATAAGAATGAATTTGCTGTAATTTTACCTGACCCAAATCCGTTGTCTAAAGGCCATTGTGTGGTAACGCCACTACGCCATGTAAGCTCGTTTTTTGACATTACCTCTAAAGAACATGAAAGCTTACTGACACTTCTTGAAATTGCCCGTCATGAAACACAGCTTCGTCATCAACCAGCTGGTTTCCATATTGGCTTTAATGATGGTGAAGTATTTGGCCAGACTTCCGACCACTTCCACATTCATGTCATTCCTTACTATAAAAACCAACCGTTGAAACTTGATCAACGTTGGGGCGTAAAAGAGGATTAATCCTTTCTATGCTGGACAGAGACTACTCGTTTTAAAGTAGTCTCTGCTTGAACAGGCTCGTTCTGATTGCTTGCTTTAAACAAAACTTCTCCCCAATTTCAGCTATAATTTAGCCCTTACTTTTCTTCTATAGCTGTTCATGCCTGAATTTTCTTTTTCTGATGCCCTCTTAAACTGGTTCGATCAACATGGTCGTCATGATTTGCCATGGCAAGTCGCAGATGATCCATACAAAGTTTGGGTTTCCGAAATTATGCTACAGCAGACTCAGGTAAAAACAGTTCTGCAATATTTTGACCGCTTTATGGAGCGCTTTCCAACGGTAGAAGCTTTAGGTCATGCAACTTGGGATGAAGTCGCCCCTTATTGGGCAGGTCTTGGCTATTACGCTCGTGCCCGCAATTTACATAAAGCCGCTGGTCTTGTAGCACAGCAAGGTAAATTTCCTGAAACCCTAGAAGAATGGATTGCACTACCTGGCATTGGTCGCTCGACCGCAGGTGCACTCATGTCTTTAGGTTTACGTCAGTACGGCGTGATTATGGATGGCAACGTGAAACGTGTTTTAGCTCGTTTCTTTGCCATTGAAGATGACTTAAGTAAGCCACAACACGAACGTGAAATGTGGAAACTCGCTGAAGAACTTTGCCCGACATATCGTAATCATGACTACACTCAAGCGATTATGGACTTGGGTGCAACCATCTGTACGCCTAAAAAACCGCTGTGTTTATATTGTCCAATGCAAGCTCATTGTCAGGCTTACCAGCAAGGTTTAGAACAAGAATTACCTTTTAAAAAACCGAAAAAAACACCACCTGTTAAAACAGCAGATGTTCTTATTATTCAGTGTGAAGATGAGTGGTTCTGGCAACAACGCCCAGCTCATGGCCTATGGGGTGGTTTATTTTGTTTACCTATTTTAGAAAATGAACATGAACGACTGAGCATAAGTCAGCAATTTAAACTACAGCCTCAATCGCAAATTTTTCAGATCAGCCATAGCTTCACTCACTTCACATGGTTACTTAATGCTCACGTGTTCCACGTGGAACCTGATCAAAAAGAACATTTGGCGATTGAACTTGAAGGCCAGTGGCTAAGTCCGGAACAGGCCATTGCCAAAGGTATACCAACCGCTATGAAAAAATTGATCTCGACAAGCCGTTCATGACATAGTGGTCAAAATAATTTTGATATAACTATGACAGGGAGTATTTCGTGCGACGTTTTGTTTCTCGTTTCTCACTTGGCTTTCTTATTATTCTATTGGCTGCCTGTGCCAGCGCACCTAAAAAACCTACACCACTGTCACCCGCTCAAATTAGTAAGCTCGAGAGTATGCAGCTTCCAAATCGACTCCCGGTTCCGGTAAAAGGTGTCGATCGAGACGAACTAAAAGACACGTGGGGTGCAGCACGCAGTCAGGGCCGTAGTCACGAAGGCATTGATATTTTGGCTCCACGTGGAACCAAAGTGTATAGCACCACCGAAGGACTAGTTGCCGATCTTCGTAATAATAACTTGGGTGGCAAAGTCATCTGGATTTTAGGCCCAGCAGGAACATGGCATTATTATGCTCATCTTGATGGTCACAAACGTGGCTTAAGTGTTGGTGACTATGTCAAAAAAGGCGATTTAATTGGCTATGTCGGCAATACGGGCAATGCACGTTATACTTCACCTCATCTCCACTATGGTCTTTACCTAAATGGTAAAGGACGTGGTGCTGTTAATCCTTATTCATATTTACGCTAGGAACATTTTATGTCGGAAGCGCTGATCAATCGCTTAGTAGAGTTTGCCGAGTCTGGCAACCAGCAAAAGATCATTTTAAATGGCAATAGCTATCAAGGCTGGATCATGGAAATCAGCGATGATGCCCTACTGATCAGTACCGGTTTTTCAGATAAAGTTGGCAAAGATTTTTGGCTAAAGTTTGAAGACTTAACTCAAGCTGAACTGTATTATTGGGATACTCGCCCAAATGAATGGGTGCTATTTAAACTTTAAAATTCCAAGATAAATATAAGGAGCATCATCATGAAAACTCAACGCTGCGGATGGTGTTCCGACGATCCACTCTATATTGCTTACCATGACGAAGAATGGGGTAAACCCGAACACGACGAAGCACGTTTATTTGAAATGCTTTGCCTCGAAGGTCAGCAAGCTGGTTTATCTTGGATTACCGTACTGAAAAAAAGAGAAAGCTACCGTCAGCACTTTTTTAATCATCCAATTGCAGAAATTGCTTCATTCACAGATGATTTTTTAGAACTAAAATTATCAGATGCAGGTTTAATTCGTCACTTAGGTAAACTTAAAGCCATTCGTGACAATGCGATTGCTTGGCAAGCGCTCAAAGCACAAGTCGGTGATGTCCCTACATGGCTTTGGCAGTTTGTAGATGCAGCTCCTCAACATAATGATGTTGTAGATTATCGTAAGGCCCCTGCTCAAACTGAACTGAGCGTAAAACTTTCTAAAACGCTTAAAAAGAATGGTTTCAAATTTGTCGGCCCAACCACCTGCTATGCATTTATGCAGGCAGTAGGCATGGTCGATGATCATGAAAACGATTGTCAATTTAAAGCTTCATAACCTACCAGAACGGTTCAAATCCGCTTAAGGAGTTTCCGATGAGCAATAATACGATTCAGGCCTATGCTGCAATGCAAGCAGGTGAAAAACTGGTTCCTTACCAATTTGACGCAGGTGAATTGCAACCGCATCAGGTTGAAGTAAAAGTTGAATACTGCGGTTTATGTCATTCTGATATTTCTGTTTTAAACAATGAATGGCGATCGACTGTCTACCCTGTGGTCGCAGGCCATGAAATTATTGGACGAATTGTTGCTTTGGGTTCAGAAGCCAAAGGTCTACAAATTGGACAACGTGTCGGTATTGGCTGGACAGCTGAAAGTTGCCAAGCCTGTGATGAGTGTATTGGTGGTCAGCAAGTACTTTGTACAGGCGGAAGTGTTGCAACAATCGTGGGGCATGCTGGTGGCTTTGCCGATAAAGTCCGTGCAGGTTGGCAGTGGGCTATTCCCCTCCCTGAAGATTTAGACGCTGAAAGTGCTGGTCCTTTACTTTGTGGCGGAATTACCGTTTTTGACCCACTACTTAAACATAAGATTCAAGCAACACATCATGTCGGTGTGATTGGCATTGGTGGCTTAGGGCATATCGCCATTAAGCTACTCAAAGCTTGGGGCTGTGAGATCACTGCATTTAGTTCCAACCCTGATAAAACAGAGGAACTTAAAGCAATGGGAGCAGATCATGTCGTGAATAGCCGTGATACAGACGCGGTAACAGCACAAAAAGGGAAATTTGATTTATTGCTCAGCACAGTAAACGTGACGCTAAACTGGCGTGCTTTCATTTCTACGCTAGCACCCAATGGTTCTTTGCACTTCTTGGGTCTCACCCTAGAACCTGTTCCTGTTTCTGCAGGTTCACTTATTAGCGGTGCTAAATCAGTAACTGGCTCACCTACAGGCTCACCTGCTGCACTACGTCAACTTTTGAAGTTTGCTGCACGCAAAAAAATTGCGCCTCAAATTGAGCTGTTTCCAATGTCACAGCTTAATGAAGCAATTGAACGTCTACACTCAGGTCAAGCACGCTACCGTATTGTGCTTAAAGCAGACTTCGCAGAATAAAACTAACTCAACCCTTTCATCTGTTGTCGTGACCAGTTCGCCAAGTCTTTAATTGCTTGGCGGACATCTGCTGTTAACTCATGCCCTGCATTTAAACGAATAAAGTGCCGATAGCGTTCATCCTCACCAAAAACATGGCCTGGTACCACGGTAATTCCCTGAGCTTGTGCAGTGTAATAGAGCACCAAGCTATCTACACTTTTAGGCAACTGTATCCATAATGCATAGCCCCCTTCTGGCTGGCTCAATGCAATTGGAATGCCTTCAAATGCATTTAAAATACAGCTACGATATTCCTCGACTTGCCGCATCAAATTCGGTCTTAACTGCTCTAAATGCTCTCTGTAAGCACGGCTATAAATAAAATCAGCTAGGCCTAATTGTAGTGGTGTATTGACCCCGATATTACTTACTAGCAGCTCAAGCTTTAAATGTTCTAACTTTGTAGTTAAACAAAACCACCCTACCCGATACGCACTCGACAAAGACTTAGAAACTGAACCACACCAAATTACATAGCCTTCACGGTCCCAATATCGAATAGGCAATGGTCGCTCACTACTGTAGCCACATTCACCAAAAATATCGTCTTCAATAATAAAACATTGATACTTTGCAGCTAATTCAGCAATCTTCTTTTTCTCTGTATTGCTAAAACAATATCCTAAAGGGTTCTGGTAGTTCGCAGTCATTAAGCAAACTTTAGCTAAACCTTGCTGCATTAAGGACTCTAAACGCTCAAGATCAATGCCACGATGATCGGCAGGAATCTCAACAATCTGTCGTTTTAAACTTGCTAATAACTGTAAATGACCATTATAGGTAGGTGTAGGAATAAGAATACTATCGCCCACTTCAGTGAGCTTCTGAATCACCAAAGACAAAGCAGGCATACAGCCATTGGTAACAAAAATATCTTCTGGAGCGATATAAATACCATCTTCACGCCAATGATCGGATAGCGCTTTTCTTAGTTGCTCATGCCCTTGTTTATTACAATAAAGAAAGTCTTGAGGCTGACAATTTTTCAAAGCACGTTGAATAGAACGACGTAAACCCTCTACCGGAATAAAGTGCGGCGTTAATTGAATCGAACCCAACGGTACGAGATGGCTTTGTAAGGCTGCTTCTTGAATTTGGTTATGCAACTCCAGATTTGAGACATGTCGAGGTAAAGACAAAAAGTCTGGGCTATCAGGAATAGGACTAGATTGACTACGAGCAACCACAAAATAACCTGATTTCGGCTTTACATAAATGAGTCCCCTCGCCTCAAGCAATTCATAGCAACTTTTTGCCGTGCTTAAGCTAATACTGTGCTGACGAGCAAAATCCCGTAAGGAAATGAGCTTTTGATGAGGTTTAAGTTCATCTTGATAAATACGATGTGCTAATTGATTGGCAAGAACCTGATATTGAAAAGTCATTCTGTGCTGCTTTTTTAAAAATTTCTGTATCTGTACTGGTTTATAGAACACCTTTAGGCTATGGAAATCAACTCAAAGAGTAGTAAAATCATGAAATTAAAAGTTATATTGTTATTTACTATTGTTTTAGCGGGTTGCCAACCACAGCCCAAAAATGAGCAGCATAGACACACGGTTTGCCAGAGCTTGATTGAAGGTTATTTAAAAATGACCAACCAACAGGACTATAAATTAGAACAGCGTACTGATAATGAGACCTATACGATTTCTCATTATCAATATAAACGGAATAGCTCAAATGAAGTTGTAATGGTGAACTCGGTTTATTCGACTTTGTATTTTAGCTGCCGAGAACATCAAAAAAGTTATTTTCTGTCTCAACATTCATCACAAGGACAAACGACTCCAATTTTAGAAGTTCATTTTCCAAGTGATGCTTATGGTAAGTTTAGAGACAGGTTTTAAAACCATCTTTTAATTGATCTGCCAAAAACTCAATAAATAAACGGATTCGTTTTGGTAGATGCTCTTGTTGATAATACACAGCATGGATGCTTTGATATTGATGTTCTATTTGATCTTCAAATAACGCAACCAATCGCCCTTCTTGAATATCTTTCCAAATTTCAAATTCAGATAGCCGTGCAATACCATGTCCTCTAATTGTGAGCTGGCGTACAGTCTCACCACTAGAAGCTTTAATATTTGCTTGTGCGAAAAAATATTCATCACCAACTTTAATTGGCCAGCTATTAATATAATCAGGTCGTGTAAAACCAATCAGATCATGCTGTTCGAGTTGTTCAGGCTGTGTTGGTGTGCCCTTAATCGCTAAATACTCTGGACTTGCCACAATATATAAACGACTCTTGCACACTAACTTGGCATGAAGACTCGAATCATTGAGTTCCCCAAATCGAAATGCCACATCGGTCTTATGTTGTAATAGATCAATCACCTGATCATTACTATTTATTTCGATTTCAATGTCGGGATAACACTCACGAAACTTATGCATTAATGGTGCAATGACATGTAAGACAAATGGCGTTGCCGAATCAATACGAATCAGTCCCGCAGTACCCTGATCAGACTTTTGAAGTTCTTCTTCGGCCGCATTCAGCTCATTTAAAATTTTACGAGCCTTTATCAGAAACTGCTGCCCTTCTTGGGTGAGTTTTAACTTACGTGTTGTTCGCTCTAACAAGGTCACACCTAACTTTGCTTCCAAACGTGTCAAAGAGCGGCTTATTCCTGAAGGTGTCTGTTTTAAATGTTCTGCTGCGGCTACAAAGGAGCCTGTATCAACAATTGTGATAAAGGCAACCAGTTCTTCAATTGTTGATTTCATGGCTTATTCTATTATTGACTAATCATCAAAGATATTTTGCTTATTCATCTATTTTTTCGCAACAATAAAAAAAGCAAAATGCACCTCAAGTTAAATGATTATTCAAATTTAGGTGAACACATGAATATCCCACGTTTTGGTCTAGGTACTTTCCGTCTTAAAGAACAAGCAGTCATTGATTCTGTTAAAACTGCTTTAGACGTAGGTTACCGTGTCATTGATACTGCTCAAATTTATGAAAATGAAGCAGCAATTGGACAAGCGATTGCTGAAAGCGGTGTATCACGTCAGGACTTGTTTTTAACTACAAAAATCTGGGTAGATAATTTTGCTCAAGATAAGTTTATTCCAAGCTTAAAAGAAAGCTTAGAAAAGCTTCGTACTGACCATGTCGATTTAACTTTGATTCACTGGCCAGCACCGGATTTAGGCGTTTCGATTCCTGAAATCATGCAGCTTTTACTTGAAGCAAAACAACAGGGCTTAACTAAACAAATTGGTATTTCAAACTTCAATATTGCACTTACTCAACAAGCAATTGACACAATTGGTGTAGAGCATATTGCAACAAACCAGATTGAACTAAGTCCTTATCTTCAAAACCATAAACTTGTGAATTTCTTACAAGAGAAGAAGATTGATGTCACTTCATACATGACGCTTGCATACGGCAAAGTGCTTCAAGACCCTGTTTTAGCTGAAATTGCAGCAGCACATAAAGCAACAACAGCGCAAATTGCACTTGCATGGGCATTGCAACGTGATTTTGCAGTCATTCCATCTTCGACTAAACGTGAAAACCTGATTAGCAATTTAAAAGCACAGGATATCGAGTTAACTTCAGCTGAAATGCAAATGATTGCTGAACTCGACCGTAACAGTCGTGAAGTTAGCCCAGAGCCATGGGCACCAGTTTGGGACTAAACTCATGAACACTCAATCAAATACGGCGTTCTCGTTACTGGCATTGGCAATTGGTGCCTTTGCCATTGGCACCACGGAATTCTCTCCAATGGGATTACTTCCGAATATCGCTCATGATTTAGGTATTTCAATTCCAACAGCCGGAATGTTAATTACGGGCTATGCACTTGGCGTCATGCTAGGTGCCCCATTCATGACCCTGTGGTTTGGTGGTTTTGCTAGACGTAATGCACTGATTTTTCTGATGGCAATCTTTACGGTGGGTAACCTGATCGCAGCGTTTTCACCAAGCTATATGAGCTTATTAGGTGCACGTCTCATCACAAGCCTTAACCATGGTGCCTTCTTCGGGATTGGCTCTGTTGTAGCAGCGAGTATTGTACCCGCGCATAAACAAGCCAGTGCTGTGGCAACCATGTTTATGGGTTTAACCATTGCCAATATTGGTGGTGTACCTTTGGCAACATGGGTTGGGCAAAACATTGGCTGGCGTATGTCTTTCCTTGCGATCTCTTTGCTTGGTGTGATTACCATGCTCGCTTTATGGAAAGCATTACCGCAAGGTATGGTTGCCCAAAAACCAAATGTGAAAGCTGAGTTGAAAGTATTAACGCGTGGCCCTGTGGTACTTGCATTACTTACCACCGTACTCGGTGCAGGTGCAATGTTTACGCTTTATACCTATATCGCGCCAAGTTTGACTGAGTTTACTCATGCTTCACCTACCTTTATTACTTTTATGTTGGTGTTGATTGGTGTCGGCTTCTCAATTGGTAACCATTTAGGTGGTCGCTTTGCAGATTTGTCTATTAACAAAACTCTGATTGGTTTCTTGGTTCTGTTGATTGTGATGATGGTAATTTTCCCAATCCTTGCACAAAGCCAGATTGGAGCAGCGATTGCCTTAGTGATCTGGGGTGCCGCAACCTTTGCTTTAGTACCGCCATTACAAATGCGTGTAATGTCAGTTGCTCATGAAGCACCAGGGCTTGCCTCTTCAGTAAACATCGGTGCGTTTAACCTAGGTAACGCAGTCGGTGCAGCAGCAGGTGCGTTAGTGCTCGATTTAGGTTGGGGTTATAGCGCAGTATCATTTGCTGGTGCATTACTGGCGGGGTTAGGTTTGTTACTGGTTTTATTCCAAATCAAACATGAAAGTAGCCCAGCTCGAACTTTACAGCAATGTTCAGATTAATAAAAAAAGCGCCTGAAATCAGGCGCTTTTTTTATTGCTTATTATTTTAAAATATCGGGCAATTTAGGTTGTTCATAAATAGGGTTCATTACTTCCCGCTTCATTTTAAGCAGCATTTGATACGGTTGCTGCTGAACAAACATATTTACAAAGCTTAAAGGAATTGAACCGGCTGGGTCAGCGTAGCCACTGGTGGTTACTTTAACTTTGTTATTCGCTAGTTTCTGGAATGTCCATTCACCTTCATAACGAGTTAAACGAACCACATCAGGTTGAATCGGATAATTACTATTAATTGCTGTGTTCTTAATCGTAATAACGCCATTAGCGGCTTTACTCATTTTTCCTTTCACCACAACATCGCGGTCTTTCAGGGGAAAAGGAAAATCTAAAACCATATATAACGTAAATTCACCCTTTTTCTCATCCTGAGACAGCATTTCAACTTTACCCATATAAGGCACCCATTGCGCTGCGCGATTTACATCTAAAATCACCGCAACAGCACGTTCAATAGGTACATCAAAGGTTGTTTCAGCTTTGTATTGAAAGACTGGGTTATCAGCCTTTTGATAGGTCCACACTTTAATATGATTACGGTCAAGGCTAAGTTTCGCCTTGTTTGTAGAGGCAGCCCCTGCATAGAGGCTGCTTAAGCAAAGAAGAGTGGTCAAAGCAATTTGTTTTTTATTCATGTTCTGCTCTATCTTGTTTTTCTCGCCACATATGCGACGTATACAGATGGTTTACACCTGTACGTCGTTCAATCCTAAAACATCTTTCATGTCGTATTTGTGCGCTTCACGACCTACAACCCATGCAGCAGCTCGTACTGCACCAGCAGCAAAGTTCATACGGTTCGTGGCTTTGTGAGTGACTTCAACACGCTCACCCTCACCAATAAACATGACAGTATGTTCACCTACAATATCGCCACCACGGATGGTTTCAAAACCAATCGTTTGACGATCACGTGGACCGGTATGCCCTTCACGACCATAAACAGCAACTTCTTTTAGGTTACGGCCTAAAGTATCAGCAATCGCTTCACCCATCATTAATGCTGTACCTGACGGCGCATCTACTTTATGACGGTGGTGAGCCTCAATCACTTCAATATCTACTGTATCGCCAAATACTTTTGCTGCAAGCTCAAGTAACTTGATTGATACATTTACGCCAACAGAATAGTTTGCAGCATATACAACAGGTATATGTTTTGCCGTTTCATCAAGCTCAGCTTTTTGTTCATCGGACATTCCCGTTGTCCCGATCACGATAGCTACCCCAGCTTCACGACATAGCTTTAGATGCTCAGATGTTGCAGCAGGAGTCGAAAAGTCAATTACAACGTCACAGTCTTTAAGAACCTCCGCCAAGCTTCCAGTAAGCTTCACTCCAATTGAACCAATTCCTGCAAGTTCACCAGCATCAGCACCGATTAAAGTACTTTCTGGGCGTACAACAGCGGCTCCCAATTGATAACCTGCTTGTTGAACTGCCTGAATAAGTATACGACCCATACGGCCGCCTGCACCCAAAATACCAATGCGTGGAGCTGCTGACATAATCCTTCCCAATCTTGTGTTTTACGTAATTGGCTTACTATATCAAAACTCTTTGCTCACAATAAAAAGTAAAAAATATTTTTTAAGATGCACCGAAATTTAATCAGTTTTCACAAAAGTTAAAGAATTGATCTGCACACTACGGACCCACGAATGAAAAAAAGATGACTATAAGGAGTTCAGCATGCATTCGAAAATTATGGGCTTAATAGCCGTTATGGGGATGATGAGTTCAGTAGCATTTGCAGAGCCTGCAATCCAACCTGGGGACACATTAGAAAGCTTATCTAAAGCACGCATTACCACGAACGTAATAAATACTCAAGCAGCAACACCTACACCTCAAACAAGCGTAGCAAGCAATACCACTGCTGAAGTTAAAGTTGAAGATATCGACCCGATCATTGAAGAAAAAGCCGCAGAAGTAGAAACAGTAAAAGTAGCTGTAAAACCAGTTACTCAAGCTACTGTTGAGGCTGTAGTAGCTCCAGTTGCATCAAGCGAACTTATTGTAAGTGTTGACGATATTGATGTCGCTCACCCGACAGAGTAATCGGTAGTTATTTTCTTTTAAGCAGAATAAAAATAATAAGATGAATCAGCGCAATAAAAAGGCGGATATTTAATCAATATCCGCCTTCTTTTTAATTTACGATCTAATCAAGCATTAATCGAATAAACGATCAAAGAATGATTTTTTCTTTGGTGAAGAAGCACTGTCTTCGCCATCGAAAGATGCTTGTAATTCTTTGAGTAACTCGCGTTGACGAGACGTTAAATTAACTGGTGTCTCTACCACGATACGGCAAAGTAAATCACCCACCATGCTGCTACGTACAGGGCGAACACCCTTACCACGTAAACGGAATAATTTACCTGTTTGAGTTCCCTCAGGGATCTTCAAACTAACGCGGCCTTCCAAAGTCGGGATTTCAATTTCTTTACCAAGTGCAGCATCAGCAATGCTTACTGGTACGTCCATATATAAATCGGCGCCATCACGTTGGAAAATTTCGTGTTCACGAACAACCACTTCAACGTACAAGTCACCAGCTTGACCATCACGGATCGCTTCGCCTTTACCACTTAAACGAACGCGGTCGCCATTATCTACACCCGCTGGAATAGTAACTTCCAATGTTTGCTGGCGATCAGCTACACCTGAACCATGACATGCATGGCATGGGTTTTTAATAATTTTGCCTTGGCCACGACAAGTGCCACAAGTTTGTTGTACAGAGAAGAAACCTTGCTGCATACGTACTTGTCCTGAACCATGACAAGTTTTACAGGTTTCTACATCTTTTGGATTTTGAGAGCCTTTACCATCACACACATCACATGGTGCTGGAGCAGTAAAGGTAATTGTTTTCTTAACCCCTTTTACAGCTTCCTCAAGGGTAAGTTCCATGACATAGCGTAAGTCTGAGCCGCGACGTTGGCGTTGCTGACGTCCGCCGCCACCAAACGCTCCACCAAAGATATCACCGAACTGGCTGAAAATATCTTCTGCACTGAAACCACCAAAGCCACCACCAGCGCCACCAAAGCCGCCTTCAAATGCATTATGTCCCATACGGTCATACATGCTGCGCTTTTCGCTGTCGGATAAAATCTCATAAGCTTCAGAAGCTTCTTTAAACTTTTCTTCTGCTTCGGCATTGTCAGGGTTTCTGTCAGGATGATATTTCATCGCCAATTTACGATAGGCTTTTTTGATCTCATCATCACTTGCGGTTTTTGAAACGCCTAAAACCTCATAATAATCACGTTTAGCCATGTTTGGCGGTGCTCCTCACGGAAATTTTATCAATACTCTATTGCCGACTAAATGGGGGGCTTTAGCCGAATTTACAAGGGGAAAACTTTCAAAAAACAGATATATTAAAAAACTGCCTTATTTTTTAAATATTTAGACAAGCCTTTTAACCATGCATTTAATAAAAATAACCAAGCAATAGCGCTAAAAACAACACCAGCAACTGTTGATGCCGTTACCCAAAGGTTGCTGTTCCATGCAAAAAAGAAGAGAGGAATAAACCAAACAACAGCAAAAACTGACATGAAGAGGAATAGAATACCATTGCGCATAATCCAGAGCGCATGAGCATGAATCCAAACTTCCGCATCATCCACAACAGCTACTTTACGAGCGACCAGATAAGCAAAGGCCGCAAAAATAACCGTAAACAATGCAAGAAACATGAACGCATAAGAAATTACAATATAACGGCGATGCTGTTCGATATGGTCTTGCCCCATCTGTATTTCACCTCAATTCACTGCACTATGCCTATTTTTTATGCAGCGAAATAATCCTGTATTTTTTGTGTAAAGACAGGTGCTACTATATTGGACTTTTCAATATTTCGCACCTTTATTCACAAAAAATTTATGTATTTTATGCTGTTTTTTTCACCTTAAACCACGCAGCATACAATGCAGGTAGGAAAAACAATGTCAGCATGGTCGCTACAATCAGCCCGCCCATAATTGCAACGGCCATTGGACCGAAGAAAATACTTCGCGAAAGTGGAATCATCGCTAGCACTGCTGCCAAGGCCGTCAGAATAATTGGACGGAAACGGCGTACCGTTGCATCAATAATCGCTTCCCACGTTGGATGCCCTGCTTGCCGATCTTGTTCGATCTGATCAATCAGAATGAGCGAGTTACGCATAATCATGCCGGACAAGGCAATAGTTCCTAGCATGGCCACAAAGCCAAATGGCTTATTGAATAAAAGTAAGAATAGAACCACCCCAATTAAGCCTAATGGTGCAGTCAAGAATACAATGGTTGCTCGAGACAGACTCTTCAGCTGAATCATGAGTAATGTCATGACAACTGCTAAAAACAGTGGCATACCGGCATTGACCGAACTTTGCCCACGTGCTGACTCTTCTACAGTTCCCCCTACTTCAACGAGGTAACCACTTGGTAGCTCAGCGCGTAACTTGTCCATTGATTCAGCTAACTCGTCCACAACAGTCGCTGGCTGCAATTTGGTACGAATATCTGCACGCACAGTAATCGTTGGTAAACGGTTACGATGCCAGATCAGGCCATCTTCAAATTTATATTCAATTTTCGCAATCTGGGCTAAAGGCACTGTGGTTCCATTGGCTGTTGGCACCGCTAAACTTGCAAGAGAAGCGACTTCAACACGCTCAGCTTGATCACCACGTAAGCGGATCTCAATCAGTTCACGCTTTTCACGATACTGTTCAATTGCACTGCCTGTAATTGAAGCATTCAGGAAATTCGCCAAATCCACACTAGACACACCCATTTGTCGAGCACGGTCTTGATCAATTTGAATTGCAATGATCTTGCTCGGCTCACCCCAGTCCAAATGCACATTGGTGGTATTCGGGTTTTCACTAATGACCTTAGCAACCTTCTGCGCCTCTTTACGTACCAGATTGAGATCTTCACCTGAAACGCGATATTGCAACGGATAACCCACAGGTGGACCATTTTCCAGTAATGACACACGAGTACGAACTTGTGGAAGCAATTGCTTAATTTGAGTTTCTAGCGAGCGGCGAATTTCATCACGGTCATCAAGTGAAGTGGCTAAAACCACAAATTGTGCAAAGCTGGCTTGTGGTAATTGCTGGTCTAACGGTAAATAAAAACGCGGTGAACCTGTACCCACATAGGCCACATAGTTATCAATACCTTTTTGTTTAGACAGGAACTGTTCAACCTTTTTCACCGCTTGTTCTGTAGCGGTTAACGAAGCCCCTTCTTCAAGTTTTAAATCGACTAAAATCTCGGTACGGTTTGAAGGCGGGAAAAACTGCTGAGGAACCATTTTAAACATCAGTACAGAGAGTACGAATATCCCAACTGTTGTCGCAATTACAGTTTTACGATAGGTCACGCAAAACTCGACCATTTTCCTAAAACGTAAATAGAAACTAGATTGATAAGGATCGTAATGATGGTCCTGTGAAATCTCGATCGTTTGTGGTTGCGGTTTTTTCGTTAATCTTGCCCATAAACGAACATACCAAGGTGCTTGATGCCCAGTCTTGGTAAAATCAGGCAGTAGTTTTTCACCCAAATAAGGCACAAATAAAACTGCGGCAACCCAAGACACCAATAATGCAATAGTCACCACCTGAAAGATCGAACGCGTGTATTCACCCGTACTAGACTGTGCCGTAGCAATAGGTAAAAAGCCTGCCGCAGTAATCAGTGTCCCTGTCAGCATTGGAAAGGCCGTTGTTTTCCACGCAAATCCGGCAGCCTTAATTCGGCTATACCCCTGTTCCATCTTAATGGCCATCATCTCGACGGCAATAATCGCGTCGTCGACCAATAGGCCTAAAGCTAAAATCAGAGCACCTAGAGAAATCTTATGTAGCCCGACATCGAATATATTCATACCGGCAAAGGTCATTGCTAAAACCAAAGGAATGGAAAAAGCGACCACTAAACCTGTACGGAAACCTAAAGAGAAAAAGCTTACTAACAAAACAATAATGACAGCTTCAGCAAGTACTTTCACAAACTCATGAATACTGCGTTGTACTGCTACAGGTTGGTCCGACACCTTCTGTAGTTTCATGCCTAAAGGCAAAGTCTTTTGCAGTTGGGCAAATTCCGTTTCGAGGTTTTTACCCAAGGCAATAATGTCACCACCCTTACGCATTGATACAGCAAGGCCAATACCATTTTCACCCATGAAACGCATACGTGGCTGAGCTGGTTGACTAAAACCGCGGTAGACATCAGCGACATCACCAAGTTGAATGGTTTTGTTGCCTACCAGTAACGGCGTTTTCTTAATTTCATCAACGCTTTGTAAATGCCCACTTACACGAATTTGAATACGGTCTGTACCAGTTTCAAAGAAACCAGCACTTGCCATACTATTTTGCTTTTGTAAGGCTTCTTGAATTGCAGAAAGAGGAATACCGAGCTGAACTGCTTTGGTGTTTGAAATCTCAATCCAGATTTTTTGGTCTTGTAAGCCAACCAATTCGACTTTGCTAACATCCTTGACGCGTTGCAGCTGTAATTGCAAACGATCGGCATATTCTTTGAGTAGTGCATAGTCAAAGTCCTTGCCTGTCAATACATAAATATTACCAAAAGTATCACCGAACTCATCATTGAAAAAAGGGCCTTGTACACCACTTGGGAGTTCAGTGCGAATGTCATTGACCTTTTTACGAACGTTGTACCAAACATCAGGAATCTGTGCCGACTTCAATGAATCCTTGGCAAAGAAAGTAACCATTGACTCACCTGGGCGGGAGTAGGCCATAATCTTTTCATACTGCCCTGTCGTCATCAGCTCCTTTTCAATCCGGTCAGTCACCAGCGTTGAAACCTCTTTGGCAGTCGCTCCAGGCCAGTAGGTTTTGACGACCATCACTTTAAAGGTAAAAGGCGGATCTTCACTTTGAGATAGTTTTGAATAAGAGATTGCACCGATAATGCCAAGCAACAGCATGAAATAAAGGATAATGCCTTTATTATTCAGTGCCCATTCCGAGAGATTGAATTTCATGGCTTCGTTACTCCCTGAATTTTCACCGCACGGTTTTCACGGTCAATCGGGTGAATCTTCTGCTTATCGCGTAGCAAATGAACCCCACCAATCACAACCCAATCATTTGGTGTTAAACCAGTTAACACGGGTACACTATCTCTGCCATATGCCCCAACTGTTACAGGTACTTTACGTAAAGTTTGGTTGGCATTGACTACCCATACATAAGCTTGATTATCTGTAGCTGAAACACTCGAAAGTGGAACACTCATGACATTAGTTTGAGTCGAGCTAAAAAATACGCGTGCACTTTGTCCAAGCTGAATAGCAGATTGGCCTTCTTTGAGAGCTACCTTAACTGTAAAGGTGCGAGACTGATCAGCCGCAGGAGAAACTTCACGTACATATCCGGCAAATTTTTCATTCGGTTTAGACCACAAAGTAATCCAAGCCGCCTGACCAACTTTAATCTCGGCAACTGCTTGTTCTGGTACACCGATGACCACCTCACGTTCACCATCAATCGCCAATTGATAAGCCGCTTGTCCTGCTGAAACGACTTGTCCAATTTCAATATTACGCGCTGTAATCACCCCATTTTTATTAGAAACGAGTTGGTTATAACCAGTTTGGTTTGCAGAAACTTCATAGTTAGAGCGGGCTTGTTGTAACGCTGCTTGCGCCGCGTCGTACTGATTTTTAACCGTATCAAATTGTGAGCGGCTTACTGCATTGACAGGTAATAATTGTTGAAAACGTTTAAGTTCATCTGATGCTGTTTTCGCTGCTGCTTGTGCATTTTGTAATTGGGCTTTGGCAGCATTTAATTGTAGCTGTGCATCTGCTACATCGAGTTTTGCTAATACTTGTCCAACTTTAACTCGGTCGCCCACATCGACATAGCGAGCTGTAACTTGTCCACCCACACGAAATGCCAAGGCTGTTTGTTGTCGAGCCTGTACATCTCCTGCATAGCTTTTTAATTCGTTTAGTGTGGTCGAAGGCTGCGTCACCATCACATAGGGTATTTCTTCTGTTTTGGGAGCCTCTTTACTACACCCCATTAATGTGACCGTGCAAACAATCACCATACTCATGATGAGAGGTTTTAACAGATTCATATCTTATCGCTCTTATTCAAACTGGTTTTTTAAGGCACAATATGTTTGCATCATAGTTCGTTTATTTTTTAATTAATATACCCATGGGTACATTAATTAAAAAAAACTTATAAATATTTATTTTTTTAAACTTTTATTAGAGGGTTTTGTGCAAACAGTTAATCAAAGTGGTCGTCCTAAAGATCTGGAAAAGCGTGCTCGTATCCTACAAGCCGCTAAAGCTATTTTTTTAAAATCTGGCTATCACGGTACCAGCATGAACCAGATTGCACAGGAAGCCGGAGTTACTAAACTCACGGTTTATAACCACTTTCAAGACAAAGCAAACCTGTTTATCTGCGCGATTACAGAAACTTGTGAAGAGACTCTAGGCACTAAACCATTTGAATTAGATGCATTGGCAGATTTTTATCAAACACTCTATACGGTGTGTTCACGTGCCTTACAAATTATTTATTCACCTGAAGCATTAAAGCTTGAACATGTGTTATTTGAGCTCGCAGCAGAACAAAGCCCTTTAGCTGAACAATTTTTCACGGCATCCCATACCCGACTTCAAAATCTGTTAGTTGCGTTCTTCCAAAAAGCAGCTGAGCTAGGTTTTATTCAGGCCGATGATCCCGTTTATCAAACAGAGCTTCTTTTAACGTTGTTGCTTGGTGTACGTCACCATAAGGTTCTACTTAGAATTATTGCTGTACCCAATGCGCAAGAGTTAGACCATATCATTCAAGATGCAATTCATTTATTCCTGCTCAAATATCGGAATTAAATCAAAGTCCGATTGCCAAAAGTTGCACTGAGTGCATGTCATCGTTTAAGTCACCATAAGCGAATTAAATGTTATTTTTTAAGCAAAAATTCACATTTTCTTACGCTCAAAGCTTGGAATGTTTGTTAATCGCGCTATATTCGATAAGAATAAGAACAGGAGAAAAATAGCATGGTTCAGCAAATCGATGCGCCACTGCGTGAGGATGTCCGCTTACTTGGCAATTTGTTAGGTGAAACCCTAAAACAACATGCAGGACAAGAACTGTTTAATCAGATCGAGCAAATCCGTGCGCTTGCCAAAGGTGCACGTGATGGTCAAGCTGAAGCCGAAAAGCAATTAGAACAATTATTTTTAGAACTGCCCGATGAAGAGCTATTACCTCTCACCCGCGCTTTTTCTCATTTTTTAAATTTTGCCAATATTGCCGAGCAATACCATGTAGTGCGTAGCCGCAGACAGGCAGAGTTTGATTCGGAGGCTAATTCTCCAAATCCACTTGTCCACTTATTTCAAAAATTTAAAGATAAAAGTATTTCGACGGAAAAACTGTTCCAGCAAATTTGTGACCTTAATATTGAACTGGTACTTACGGCACATCCAACCGAAGTCAGCCGTCGTACCCTTATTCAAAAATATGATGATATCAATGCATGTTTATCTCAGCTTGATCAGCAAAAACTTACTCCACGTGAACGCCAAAACGCACTTGCGAACTTAAAACAACAAATTAGTTCGGCTTGGCAAACAGATGAAATTCGTCAGCACCGCCCGACTCCTGTCGATGAGGCAAAATGGGGCTTTGCAACCATTGAGCAAACGCTTTGGAATGCTGTACCTAAATTTATTCGTGAATTAAATGAATTAGTTCAAGACAATTGCCAACAAAACTTACCACTCAATATTGCGCCAGTGCGCTTTGCATCTTGGATGGGTGGAGACCGTGATGGTAACCCGAACGTTACTCATCAAATTACCCAAGAAGTGCTGTGGTTATCACGCTGGCAAGCTGCTGACCTTTACCTGAGAGATATTGAAAACTTACGTTGGGAACTTTCAATTCAGACGTGTTCTGAAGAAATGATTCAGGCAATTGGTAGCCAACATGCAGAACCTTATCGCGAATATTTACGTGCAACACGCGAGCGTTTAAAAGCAACTCGACACTGGTTAGCTCAACGCTTACAAGGCTTAGAAGCAGATGACAGCAATGTCATTAAAAGCAAAGATGAGCTGTTACAACCATTATTGCTGTGCTATCGCTCTTTAATTGACAGTAACCTTCCAGAAATTGCGAATGGTCAACTTCTCGACTTTATCTACCGTGTGAACTGTTTTGGTATTGAATTACTTAAACTCGATATTCGCCAAGAATCAGGTCGTCATCGTCAAGCCATTTCAGCCATTACTGAGTATTTAGGTTTAGGCAATTTTGAGTCATGGACTGAGCAAGCACGCCAAAACTTCCTCATTCAGGAACTACAAAGCAAACGTCCACTTCTACCAAAATATATTAATGAGCCAGAAGGGAGTTTGATTGGCCACCCAGATGTTCAAGAAGTATTTGCAACTATGCGTACTTTGGCTGACCAACCGCCTGAGTCGTTAGGAGCTTATATTATTTCGATGGCTGAATATCCAAGCGATGTTTTAGCTGTGTTGTTATTGCAAAAAGAAGCAGGTATTCAACATCCTTTACGTGTCGTGCCTCTGTTTGAAACTTTAAAAGATTTAGATGGCGCTGCCACTACCATGAATACGCTGTTCAATATGCATTGGTATAAGCAGCACATTCAGGGCAAACATGAAGTCATGATCGGTTACTCCGACTCAGCAAAAGATGCTGGCTTCATGTCTGCCAACTGGGCGCAATATCGTGCTCAAGAAGAACTGACTGCAATTGCTCGTACACACGGCGTACAGTTGACTCTATTCCACGGTCGTGGTGGCTCAATTAGCCGTGGTGGTGCCCCAACCCAACAGGCACTATTCTCACAGCCACCAGGTTCAATCTCTGGTGCAATTCGTGTGACAGAACAAGGTGAAATGATCCGCTTCAAATTCGGTCTAGAAGGTATTGCGATGCAAAACCTTGAAATCTATACCGCAGCAACACTTGAAGCGACCTTATTACCACCGCCAGAACCTAAGCCCGAATGGCGTGAACTCATGAACCGTATGACCGATCATTCAGTGAAGGTTTATCGTCAAACCGTGCGTGAAAACCCACATTTTGTGAAGTATTTACGTACCGTCACGCCTGAGCTTGAGTTACAAATGTTGCCTCTAGGCTCGCGTCCAGCAAAACGTAAAGTTAGTGGTGGCATCGAGTCTTTACGTGCCATCCCATGGGTATTTGCATGGACTCAAATCCGTTTGATGTTACCTGCATGGTTAGGTACAGGTGCAGCCATTAATGAAGTGATTGCCGATCAGCAAAAAGCAACACTTGATGAAATGCTCCAGCAATGGCCTTATTTCCAGACGCTCATTGATATGCTGGAAATGGTATTGTCTAAAGCCGATGCCAACATTGCTCTCTATTACGAGTCTCACTTAACTGAAGATGAAGATTTAAAAGTGCTCGGCAATCAGTTACGCCAACGACTAAAAGATGCTGTTGAAACGTTACTTAAATTGAAAGATGAATCAAAGCTTTTGAGCAACAACGAGGTTCTTGACCAATCTATGCAAGTACGTAAACCGTACTTACTTCCTTTGCATCTTTTACAAGCTGAACTCATGAAACGCCGCCGCGATTACCTCGCGGAGCGTCAGGCAGAACATACCCCTGTTGACCATGCACTTATGGTGAGTATTGCGGGTATTGCTGCTGGTTTACGTAATACGGGCTAAGCTGTTTTTACCGATCGTTTGACAAAGCAGCACATCATCGATGTGCTGCTTTTTACTTGCAAAGTTCCCCATTTTTCATAAATTTTCCCCGATTTTATATTTTTTTAAATATTTTTTTAAAATCATAAAATTAAGTTTTATTATAAAAAAATAACTAATTCCTTATATTTAGAATTCTTAAAATTATACCAATCGTTAAAAAATAATTACTTTTCACTCACATACTGCTCACCAGAGATTAAATGCTTTCCAAAGAAAGAGTATCATTGCACCAATTAAAGAATAATGAGCTCATTTTATGTCCAACTGGTTTCCAAAATGGCAGCCTTACCAAGGTGATGTTGACCATCGACCGGTCTCTACCAATGAATATCTCCCCCCAGTTCAAAGTGCCATTTTAGGCATCCAACACGCATTTGCCATGTTTGGAGCCACTGTTTTAGCACCATTACTTATGGGCTTTAACCCTAACCTCGCTATTTTAATGTCCGGTATCTGTACCATCCTGTTCTTCTTAATTACGGGTGGTCGCGTTCCAAGTTACTTAGGATCGAGTTTTGCATTTATTGGTGTGGTTGCAGCAGCGACTGGGCACATTACAGGTTCGGGTGCCAATCCAAATCTGTCTATGGCTTTAGGTGGAATCGTAGCGTGCGGTATCTTTTACGCACTCATCGGTTTTATTGTCATGCTTACGGGTACGCGCTGGATTGAAAAACTCATGCCGCCTGTAGTAACTGGCGCAATTGTGATGATTATTGGTTTAAACCTTGCACCTGTTACCATTAAAGGCGTTGCTGGCCAACCATTTGAAATGTGGATGGCATTAATCACTGTGCTTTGTATGGGCAGTATTGCAGTCTTTACGCGTGGTTTATTACAACGTCTACTTCTGTTGGTTGGTTTAATCTTGGCTTATGCAATTTATGCCATCACGACCAATGGTTTAGGTCTAGGTAAACCAATCGATTTTAGTCAGATCTCACAGGCTGCATGGTTCGGTATCCCAAGCTTTTCACATCCTACTTTTGATACCAAAGCTATGCTAATTATTGCGCCAGTTGCATTAATTTTAGTGGCAGAGAACTTAGGCCATATTAAAGCAGTAGGTGCAATGACTGGCGAAAACCTAACGCCACAATTAGGCAAAGCATTTGTTGCAGATGGTTTAGCAACAACGCTTTCTGGTAGTGTTGGCGCGCCGGGGATGACCACTTATGGTGAAAATATTGGTGTGATGGCAGTCACTCGTGTGTACTCAACCATTGTTTTTGTGATTGCGGGTGTCTTCGCCATTTTCTTAGGTCTATCTCCAAAATTTGGCGCGGTGATTAGTACCATTCCAAGCGCTGTTTTAACAGGTGCATCTATTGTCGTATTTGGTTTAATTACCATTGCTGGTGCAAAAATCTGGATCGAGAACAAAGTTGATTTTTCTAACAATAAAAATCTGATTGTTGCTTCAGTCACGATTATTTTAGGTGCCGGTAACTTTGAATTATTGTTCGGTAATTTCAATTTAGGCGGTATTGGTACCGCAACATTTGCGGCCATTATTCTAAATTGGTTATTTAGTTTTAAAGATAAAACTTAAATTCAAAAAGGCAGCGTAAGCTGCCTTTTTTCATTCCAATTTAGTATGATAAATTTTTGCGCTTCAATACGTTCCTATCATGCGTTTTGATTTTTTTGATTTACAGCTCGTTCTTCATATTGTCTCTACAGGTAGCCTAACTAAAGGTGCAGACCGCTCTGCTATTTCTCTTCAAGCAGCGAGTGAACGTATTAAAAAACTCGAACAGTATTTTGAAACACCTTTATTTATTCGCCAAACCACAGGTGTAGAACTCACCACAGCGGGACATGCTTTTGTAGAACATGCTCGTCAGCTTTTAGCACAAAAAGATCAACTCGAACAAGAAATGCAGCGCTTTAAGTCTTCTACAACACAAGCCTTAACGCTTTGGTGTAACTCTTCAGCTCAAAGCGAATATTTGCCTCGTTTATTACCGCAATATTTAGTGCTTCATCCTGAAATGAATATCGATTTGCACGAAGCAGAAAGTTCGGAAATTGTAGATGCATTAACCCAAGGAATTGCAAACCTTGGCTTGGTCTCAAGCTTTTTTGATACCCGACATTTGCAAACGAAAGAATTTGCGAGTGATCCTCTAGTGTTGATTTGTCCTGCTACACATGAGTTAGCTCAATATCAACAGTTGAATTTGGTAGAGGCTTTAAGTTATGGTTTTATTGGCCTTAAAGCCCACCACTCTTTGCAACAGTCCATTGAAACTCAAGCTAAATTATTAGGCTTTAACATACAATACCGTTTGCGCTTACCTAACTTTAGTGCAATTGCTGAAGTAGTCGCCAAAGGTGTGGGAATTGCGATTATGCCAGCTCGTGCGGCACAGCGTTTGCAATCAGATTATGATTTTCATTCGATCCAACTTCTAGGTGCATGGGCAAATCGTAAACTCCTTTTAGCCACACAAAACTTCAACCAGCTGCCTAGCAGTTACCAACAGTTTGCAGATTTTTTATTGCAGCATCGTCCTGAAAAAACGGCTTAATGCAAAATCATATAAAGCCCTAACGACACCAACCCTATAAAAAAGATACGTCGAAATAACTGCTCATTGAGTCGATAACGGATTTTTTTACCGATCCACATTCCAATGAGTGCAGCCAACAACGCAGCAAAAGATAAACGATAGTCCAGTGTTACTCCAGACATCGGGTTATGGTGTAAAAAAACAGCAAGGCAAATGGTAGAGACTGTAAATGTTAATCCCAAAGCTTGTACCAGCTCATCACGTTTTAAATGTAAAGACTGCAAATATGGCACGATAGGAATAATAATGACGCCTGTGGCTACGGTGACTGCCCCACCAATATATCCAATAATCGGCGATAACCAGCGCTCATGTTTCCCTAAGTGTGGAAGCTTTTTGACACACAGCCCATAAAGACCATATAAGGCCAACATACAGCCTAATAAAATCTCACTACTATGCCCATGACTTTGACTTAAAGTGGGTAGAAAGCTCCATATTGAGCCCACCACAATGCCTACGAGTAAGGTCCAGAAACGGCGAATAAAAGCCCAAACATGCCCCTCAGCAAAAAGCTGCCAAACATTGGTGACCATTGAAGGAACAATTAAAAGAGATGCAGCCTGAAAAGGGCTCATTGCGATGGTGAGTAAACCCATTGATACTGCGGGCAAACCTAGGCCAATCATGCCTTTGATCATGCCAGCAAAGGCAAACACCATCATAATAATTGCTAAAAAAGTCACTGTTTATCTCCGATTCCCTACATGGTTATGCTACGGAAAAAACAGGTTTTGCCCTATTCTTGTTTTTAGGAGTAGGCCTCAATTAGAGGTTGAGGCCGTTTTATATTTTTCTTCTAAAACATTACTAAAAATACTTTCGATCATCCAAACTCGGTACAAACTATTAAATACATAACTTTGCCCATCAATACGCAACTCTAAAACTGGCAAATCAGGCTGATGCTTGTCTTTGCAAAGTGCATCATTTTGCTCTAAAACAGATGGGACATCTTGTTCAGTTAACTGCTCAATACCAAGTTGCTGCTGTAACTCTTGGAAATGTCTTTGGAAAGATAAGTCTTTTCCTTTCGTCCAAACTGCCTGCAAAATAGTAAAAATTGTATCGAGTTGCTGATTTTCCGGCACGCTATAAAAAAGCTTTGCCATCTCAAGCGTATTTTCTTCTGTAGGGCGACAAAAAGGAGTAAAAGCCACCTCAGTACGTTTAGAAACACGTGTTGCCAAGCTCCAGTCAAACCAGTCTCGACCTTGGTAACTGAGCGGATAGACTTTTAACTGAATATCATAATAGTCTGCGAGTTCTTCTTTAATATACGCAAGAAGTAACCAGCTCATTGGATCTTCTAAAGCAATGAATACATCAAGCTCAGGATGAAGAGACTGAATTTCATTAAGTGCTTCAGCATCATTAATCAAATGTTCACGCCATTCGATATGATTAATTAAAAAAATCGGAATACCTGTCAGTAACTTTTGTTGTTTTAAACGACGGGTTAAACGTAATAAATCATCCACTGCGTGATATTTACGTCCACCAAATTCAAAGTACGCTGCCTGTACAGGCTCATCTGTAAAAATACGTTCTGGGAAGTGCTGTGGCATCTGATGCTTCACTGCCATGGCATGTAAAGTACGTAACTTTCCATATTGCTGTTGCCAAAGCATGTGAAAGATATCTTCAAGTAAATGTAAGAAGTTCTGACCTTGTAATGGGGTTCTTTTTAATATGACAGCGGCTTGTTTTAAAGCTTCTTGGCTTGGGATTTCTGGGAACTCATCAAAAGCAAACCGATGCTGATTTGCTAAAATCTTGGCATCATTTAAACAATAATGCTGCCACTCCTCATGCGTCATACTGTTTGGAGGTTCAGAAGCTGTATGAGAAATAATAATTTTTAAAGGTTTAAGCTCATCACTTAAAATTTCATCTAGCTGAGACAATTGCTGAACAGCCAGATAGCTATACACATCATCAAGTCGTAAATAAATACTTAAACCATTTTCCGTGGGTAACACCGCTTGACGAGAAGGCTTTTGGTAAAACCAGCTCGATCGGATAGGGTCAAACCAACGGCGTAGCAGTGACATGAGTAGTGCCTCTAAAAAATAAATCCTAAGCGAGATCAAAAGTTATTTTGATCATAGAGCAAGGTTAAGCAGTAGTCGAGATAGAAAAATGACTACCTAAGTTCGCGCAGAAAATATGTCATGTTATTTCGCGAGTTTCTGCGTAGGTGAAGATTTTATCACCATTTTATGGCAAACCCATAGAATGATCTGAAAACACCTTTTCCTACAAGCGGATTTTTTTTACCAGATATAAAAAATGCACCCATAACATGATAGCAATTCATCGTGTTAATGGGTGCATGTTTCCTACTCAATTATTAAAATTGAATATTTTATAAAACGCGTACAGCTCCTTTTGCCGCACTTGTGGTATGCATTGCATAAACTTTTAACGCTTTTGATACTTTACGTTTACGTTCTTCTTTTGGATGCCAGCCTTTCGCTTCTTGAACTGTACGACGGTGCGCCATAGTCGCATCATCAACATTCAAGTGAATCGTACGGTTTGGAATATCAATTTCAATGGTGTCGCCATCTTCAACCAAACCAATTGCACCGCCTTCCGCAGCTTCTGGCGAAACGTGTCCAATTGAAAGACCTGATGAACCACCTGAGAAACGACCATCTGTCACCAATGCACAGTCTTTTCCTAAACCTTTCGATTTAAGATAGCTGGTTGGGTAAAGCATTTCTTGCATACCCGGACCACCACGTGGACCTTCGTAACGAATCACCACAACGTCACCAGCTTTAATGTCATGACCTAAAATTGCATCTACAGCTGCATCTTGGCTTTCAAATACTCGCGCTGTACCAGTAAATTTCAAGATTGATTCATCTACACCCGCAGTTTTTACGATACAACCATCAAGCGCGATGTTGCCATATAGAACTGCTAAACCACCATCTTTAGAGAATGCATGCTCTGCATTACGAATCACGCCTTTTTCACGATCGCCATCTAAAGTTGAGTAGTAACGGTTTTGAGAGAAAGCAACTTGAGTTGGTACGCCACCCGGAGATGAACGATAGAACTCATAAACATCTGCATCTTCAGTACGAATAATGTCCCACTTATCTAATGCATCTTTTAAAGTTTTCTCGTGCACTGTCGGTACAGATACATCAAGTAAATTCGCACGATCAAGCTCACCTAAAATAGCCATGATACCGCCGGCACGGTGAACATCTTCCATATGAACATCTTGTTTTGCAGGTGCTACTTTTGAAAGTACAGGAACTCGACGTGATAATTCGTCGATGTCGTCCATAGTAAAATCAACTTCAGCTTCACTTGCTGCAGCCAATAAATGTAGAACTGTATTGGTTGAACCACCCATTGCAATATCAAGGGTCATCGCATTTTTAAATGCAGCCTTAGTCGCAATCGAACGAGGCAAAATACTTGCATCTTCTTGTTCGTAATAGCGCTTAGCCAATTCAACAATAAGCTGACCCGCTTTTAAGAATAATTTTTTACGGTTTGCATGCGTCGCAACAATCGAACCATTACCCGGTAAAGATAAACCTAAAGCTTCGGTTAAACAGTTCATTGAGTTTGCAGTGAACATACCTGAACATGAACCACAGGTTGGACATGCTGAACGTTCAAATTCTGCAACTTCTTCGTCTGTATAACTTTCATCAGCCGCAACAACCATGGCATCTACAAGGTCAATCGCTTTTTCATTACCGCGGAATTTGACCTTACCCGCTTCCATTGGGCCGCCAGACACAAAAACTACTGGAATATTTAGGCGCATCGCAGCCATCAACATTCCCGGTGTAATTTTGTCACAGTTAGAAATACACACCATGGCATCTGCACAGTGTGCATTCACCATGTATTCAACCGAGTCTGCAATCAAATCACGTGATGGTAATGAATAAAGCATGCCGTCATGCCCCATTGCGATACCGTCGTCTACTGCAATTGTATTGAACTCTTTAGCAACACCACCTGCTGCCTGAATTTCTGCTGCGACAAGCTGCCCTAGATCTTTTAGATGGACATGGCCCGGAACAAATTGAGTAAATGAATTGACCACCGCAATAATCGGTTTGCCGAAATCTTCATCTTTCATTCCTGTTGCACGCCATAAGCCACGTGCGCCAGCCATATTTCTTCCGTGTGTCGATGTTTTTGAACGATAGTCAGGCATTTGTGTTTCCAACAAGTTGTGCTTGAGTGAAATGACTTCCACTCTGGCTGAATGATACTGATATAGCGTTAGATCAGTCGGAATATTGACTCATCATCATAATTTGATCATTCTCCATTCTATAGAAGCAAATAATATAGGGAAAGCCAAGAACGATAATACTCAGTCAATATTTAGCAAAACTTACATGAATAATTTTTTATTTTTTTATAACCTTTTTTTATTAATAAAATTTTTTCAATAATTTTTTGTTCACTATTTAAAAACTAAAACGCTCAATCGCCATGAGTTTAGGGCTTCAAACGTTTTTCACGTATACTACCCATAAACTCTTTTTGGATTGCATTTGTGAAAATTATTTTTGCTGGCACCCCCGAATTTGCTGCAACAGCATTGGCGGCTTTATTAAAAACTTCCCATGAAATTATCGCGGTTTATACTCAACCAGACCGTAAAGCAGGTCGTGGACAAAAACTAACGCCATCTCCTGTAAAACAGCTTGCACTTGAACATAATATTCCTGTTTATCAACCACTCCACTTCAAAGCTTCCACCGAAGAAGGCTTGGCAGCTCAACAAGAACTGGCTGCTTTAGGTGCCGATGTGATGGTCGTTGCAGCCTATGGTTTGATTCTTCCACAAGCTGTGCTCGATACACCTAAATATGGTTGTTTAAATATTCACGGTTCATTATTACCACGCTGGCGTGGTGCAGCACCAATTCAACGTGCGATTGCAACAGGTGACGACGAAACTGGTATCACTATCATGCAAATGGCTGCCGGTTTAGATACAGGCGATATGATGTATAAAACCTATTGCCCAATCACTGCCGAAGATACTTCTGCGACTTTGCATGACAAACTTGCAGATCAAGGTGCAACAGCAATTTGTGCGGTACTCGAGTCAGAAGAAACACTACAAAAATATTTGGCAGAACGCGAAGTTCAAGACGAAAGTTTAACGGTCTATGCTCATAAACTCGTAAAGTCAGAAGCTCGTATTGATTGGTCAATTGATGCTGTTCAAATTGACCGAAATATCCGTGCATTTAACCCTTGGCCAGTCGCTTTTGTTCAACTTGATGAAAACAATGCGCTGCGTGTTTGGAACTCAACCGTTTCTAGTCAAAGCAAAGCAAATACCCAAGCTGGTGAAATTATTGCAATTGATAAACAAGGCGTGCATGTTGCTTGCGGTGAAAATACATTTATTTGTTTGACGAGTGTGCAATGGCCGGGTGGTAAAGCATTAAATGCTCAACAAATTGCACAAACTCAAAAACTTCACGTAGGACAGATTCTGCCATGAGTCAGGTTAATTCAAATTCATCACGTTTTAACCTACGTGCTCAAGTCGTCCAAACGTTACTAAAAGTTCAGCAAGGGCAATCACTTGCTAGTATTTTAAATACACAGCTCAATCAAGTTGCAGAGCGTGATCGTGCTTTGTTTCATGAGCTTGTTCTAGGTACGCTACGCCAATGGTTTGCACTTAAATCAATTAGCTTACCGTTGCTCAGCAAACCTTTAAACAATGAGACAGTAGAAACCTGTCTATACGTTGGTCTTTATCAAGTTTTATGCACGCGTATTGCAGCGCACGCAGCCATCTCGGAAACAGTCGATGCGACTAAACAACTTGGTTTCCCTGCACTCAGTGGTATTGTTAATGCAATTTTGCGCCGAGCAACTCGCGAAACTGATGACTTTGAACAAGGTTTACAGCAAGCACATGGCTTACCAAGTTGGCTTTTTAAACGCTTAAAAAAGGATTGGGGAGAACAAACCGAAGCGCTCTGCCAATCGTTAAAACAAGTTGCACCTTTAACCTTACGAGTGAACCAGCGACACATTGGTCGAGATGCTTATTTAGCAAAACTACAAAGTTTAGATATTCAGGCACGTGCATGTGCTCTGTCTGAAGCAGGTATTGTTCTTGAGCAATCTGTACAAATCACTCAGTTACCTGGTTTTGAACAGGGCTGGTTCTCTGTACAAGATGAACATGCGCAGCTATGTGCAACCCTATTGCCTAATTTAAACAATAAAACGGTGATTGATGCATGTGCTGCTCCGGGTGGTAAAACAGCTCACTTGCTGGAAAAATTTAAACCAGCACAGTTAATCGCCATTGATCAGGATGCGAGTCGTTTAGTGCGTGTGACTGAAAACTTAAATCGACTACAGCTAGACCAAAGCCATACTGAAATTCTGGCTGCGGATGCGACTAAGTGGACTCCGGCTGAACCCGTAGATTGTATCGTGCTTGATGCGCCTTGTTCTGCGACAGGTGTAATTCGACGTCATCCTGACATACGTCTATTGCGTCAATCTACCGATATAGCGCAAACCATTGAGCTACAAAAGCAGATTTTGGAACACATGTGGCAACAACTTAAAGTTGGCGGCACATTGCTCTACATCACCTGTTCAATTTTAAAAGCTGAAAATGAACAACAGATGATCGACTTCTTTGCAGAACATACCGATGCAAAAGAAGTGAAAATCGAAGCAGCTTGGGGAATTGAACAAACCCATGGCAGACAATTATTGCCACAAGCACAATCTGGTGATGGTTTCTATTATTGTAAAATCCAAAAAATTGCATAAAAAAAAGCAGGCGTTATGCCTGCTTTTTTACTAGATCAGTATCTTAAAGTGTATGCTGATCTTTTACTTCATCTAAAACTTCATCTAATTCTTCAGGATGCTTTGCTAAATGTAAGATGGATAAAGCCAGTCCACCCCATACAAACACCATCGAAATTATTAACATCACGATTGCCGAAGTATTCATTATTTTATCCTCCTAGCGATCTTTCATTTTACTTAACACGATAGCTACGACTGCACAGAAAATCACACTACCCCAGCCGAATACACCTTGTAAGCTCATACTATAAGTATCATAGCCATTTTTGATCAAATTAAAAACAGTCATAGAGAGTGTTGTTAATAAGATTAAAGAAGTGATGACTGTTAAAGTGAAATCCCAGCCTTTACCCAATTGAATGGTTGAAATGCGGTTTACATGGTCACGAAGCTCTTTAAGTGCTGAACGTTTAAACCAAGCTACACTAATAATCGATAATAATGCGCCACCAATAATCCCAATGTTATTAATAAAGTGGTCAACAATATCAACAAGCTTAATTGCATTTACACTTGAGAATAAAATAATTGATACAAGCGCACTACCGCCACCAATAATGGTTACAGCTTTCTTGCGTCCCCACTTCAACTTATCTTGCATTGCAGCAATCGGCACTTCTAAAATACTGACCATTGAAGAAATACCAGCTACAAATAATGAAGAGAAGAACAAAAGACCAAATAGGTCAGCACCCGACCCTAAACTTGAAATAATTTTAGGGAAAGCAATAAATGCGAGTCCAATACCACCACTCACGACGTCTTTAACTTCAGTACCTGCAGCATGTGCCATAAAGCCAAGCGCCGCAAAGATACCAATACCCGCTAAAATCTCTGTCGATGCATTTGCAAAACCGACAATAAGACCTGAGCCAGTTAAATTGGTTTTTGGTTTTAAGTATGATGCGTAGGTCACCATAATCCCGAAACCAACGGAGAGTGAAAAGAAAGTATGACCATAAGCTGCTAACCAAACTTTATAGTCCATCATGGCAGACCAGTTCGGTGTAAAGAAAGCATTTAAGCCTTGTACCGCGCCCGGCAAACGCAATGACTGAATCACTAAAATGGTAAATAAAACAAACAATAAAGGCATGAAAATCTTGTTAGATAATTCAACACCCTTTTTCACTCCACCATATAAAATGATTAAAGTCAGTGCCCAAATTCCAACAATCGGCCAGAATAAATGACTTACAAACTGTAAATCAAAACCAGTCGCTTTTGAGGTTTGTAAATAGGTATTGAAGAAGAAGCCTTCCGGGTCACTGCCCCACATCTGACCAATAGAGAAATAAATATAACTACCAGCCCAAGTCAGTACACTTGCGTAGTACAAACCGATGATGATACAGACACAAACCTGCCACCATCCTAATGTTTCTCCTCCTTTAAACAAAGCTCGATACGCTTTAGGAGGTGACCCATTACTACGATGGCCTACCGCATAATCTAAAAATAGTAATGGTAAACCTGCTGTAATGAGTGCAAGTAAATAAGGAATAAGAAACGCACCACCACCATTTTCATAAGCAACGTAGGGGAAACGCCAAATATTACCTAAGCCGACAGCCGAACCAACGGCTGCAATAATAAAACCAGATCGTGACGTCCAGTTTTCACGAGAATCTGTCATAGAACACCTAATTTTAAAAAGATTGCTTATTTTTACTGCTTTTGTTGATTGTTATTCCGCACGCAAAAAAAGAACCAAAGAATACTTTTGCGTTTGATAGAGAATAAAAGGCACCTTTTGAGTATTTTTATTTTCATGTCAAACAAGCAAAAATAGAAAATTCTTCCTTAAAGATTTTTGTCCATTTTTTGCTCCTATATAACTGAACAATACCTGTTTTTATTTATTTTTACTGTAATTTCCGTCTGAAATTTTACGTTTTTTAGAGATTTTTATTCAGATTGGTTATTTTTTAGC